>JBNMGS010000201.1:0-4354 GCA_050872365.1 Lachnospira sp. | reverse complement strand
CTTCTATCACCTATCCTGTACATATCTTGCACAATACCCACCAGTGTCCTATGTATATTCGTACATAGGACACTGGTGGGTATATTTTCTATACTGGTTTTAATGGAAATCTACCATAATTTTCATCTTCATTCCACTCATCTATAGAAAGAACACCTACTTTTTCTATTAGTTTATTTCCATTACCTATATTCTTTTGTAACTTAAATGGCAATATTTCTGCAATTTTATTTCTTATCATACCTCTTGAGACTTTATCACCCAATGGATATTCCAAAATATAAATATACTCTTTAGGTTTTTCTTTTCCATTTAATGAAAGATAATGCAATGAATCATAAAATTTATCTGCTACATTTTTAATCTTTTTATCATCTTTAGGATTAAATGCATTTGGATTTACTGCATCTTTAATATTCGCATTCTTATATTCTACAAGATATATTTTATCTGAAGTTTCGATAACCCAGTCTACATCACTCAGGTGACAATTAGCTATGTGATACTGACTGTTAATATCTTCAGAAGCCCATATTGCATCCGTACAATCTATCTGATACTGGTTATTCTCATCTGTAAATATATCACCCATAATTATTCTCCTGTTTGTTCGGCATATATTTCATTCAACAAATTATCAAAAGATTCAATAATTAAATTATTCTTTAAGTCTGCAAAGCTTGATGCTGACGAATATTCTACTATATTTCCATCTTTTCTGAATGAATGAAACAATATAGACGTGTCCTCTTTCTTTCTTGTTTCAAAATACTTGGCAAGCATATAGTCATGCGTTGATACAAATATCTGTACTCCGTCTCTTTGCAATGTATATAATAATTCAACTATTATTGAAATATAGGCTGGATTAATGTTAGCTTCTGGTTCATCCCAGAACATAACCGCTCCTTTTTCCAATGTTCCATTCTTTACAAGCTGCCACAAAAGCGCCATCTTACGAATTCCCTCTGCCTCAAGATTAAATTCTCTCTTAGAATTGGCAACCTTCATATAGAATTCATCTCTTTCTTTATCATAAGATACTTTTCCACCAATAATTTCTTCTATAGCTTTTAACCTTGTATCTCTTTCCTTACTATTACGACCTACGGTCACATCTACTTTAGCTGAATTAATTATATCTATATAAGTATCATCAAAACGCACATTATCTTTTTCAATAGCCGCCGCAAGATTGTAGCTGTTAGATAGAATTTCTTTTGCTGGAATGTATATACTACTTGTATTTCTGAATTCATTTTCCCAGCCTTCTTCTCCTTTTATTACTGCATCCCACTTTTTTGTTTTATGATTAAACTCCATAGTAAGATTTTTTACTGGACATTGTACGTCATTTCTTGCACTGACTCTAATCTTAGCTATATTAGTACCTCTATTGCCTATTCCTCTGGTAATTAATCTCGATATTTTATAATCATCTGGATATAATGTACGAACAATTTTATTAGAAAATGAAATCTTAGGGTTTGATGACTGACAAGCAGAATATAATACTTTTAATATATGTGTTTTGCCTGTTCCATTTTCACCTATAAAAACATTAATTCCTTTATCAAACTTAAGCTCTACATCTTTAAAAACAGTAAAATTTTCTAATTTAATACCAGATATATTCAACTTAGTACCTCCCCTTTAATCAAGTGTTTTCCCTTGCTCCAGAATCTTTTAACACTCTATATCTCCAATATAAATATATTCGTATTGTATCATCATTTAATAGTAAATAAAAGATTTTATTGAAAAGCAAATCACAACATTTTCTAGAACTGATTTCCCCTAAAAAACTCCCTCTTCCTCTCAATCATCTCATCTATTCTGCCAATATAATTCCTTACATCCTTAACATTTTCAATTCGCTCAATTCTGACTGAATGATTATCATCACCTTCATTATGGAATACTACTTTAGAACTTGCGCCAGCACCACAGGCTATTATGGTCTGTTTCTCTTCCATTATGAGTATGTTGTATATACACTCTTTGCCTTCCCTGGCATATCCTACATTCTCAAAGTTGCCAGCCATGTTCTTCTGACGATACATATAGTAAGGCTGCATATTAAGGTTCTTTGCAGTTTCTTCCGTCATTCTAATAATTTCATCCGTATTCTTGGTTGAAAGCTGCTTGTACTTATCTCTCCATATGTTAAGTGCTGCTGCCCTCTTTATTGCAAGTGAATGTACTGTAAGACTTTCTGGATTCATAGCCTGTATTTCACTTAGTGTATGTCTGACTTCATCAACATCCTCGCCGACAAGACCAAGTATTATATCCATATTTATATTTTCAAAGCCCTCTTCTCTTGCCATATTGTATACATTTTTAATCTGCTCGACTGTATGCTTTCTTCCAATAAGGTCAAGTGTCTTCTGGTTCATCGTCTGTGGATTAATTGATATTCTTCCTACATTATGCTTCTTTAACACCTTTAGCTTATCAAGTGTTATGCTGTCCGGTCTGCCCGCTTCAACTGTGAATTCATGACATCCGTCTATATCAAACAGTCTCTTAAGCTCTGTTATAAGTCTGTCTAGCTGCGCCGCACTAAGTGTTGTAGGCGTGCCACCGCCAAAGTACACTGTATCAAGTCTTCTGCCCTTCATAGATTCTGATACGAATTTCATCTCTTTTATCAATGCATCTAGATAGCTGTCTACACAATCCTTATAAGCTCCAAGCGCATATGAAGAAAATGAACAATAAAGGCATATACTAGGACAGAACGGTATTCCTATGTACAGACTATAGCCGTTCTTATAATCTATACGGTTAAGTATATCCATCTCTTTTCTGGCTACCTTAATTGCAAGTTCCGCCTTTTCCCTGCTTGCTTTATGCTTATCCATAAAATGCTTCTTTATCGTATCTTCACTCTCACCATCTTCAAGCATTACATAAGCTATTTTACTTGGACGCACACCTGTAAGATATCCCCATGGAAGTGTTTTTCCGGTCTTTTCACTAAGATAATCATAAAGGTATGACTTGAACTTATCGTGCATCTGGCTCTTGTTAAGGCCTGTGACATCTGGAACTTTTATATCAATTATCATATCACCTGTATCACTGCATGTAGTACTATTCATACTATTATTGTTACCACATTTGCCATTGTCATTAATATCGCTGCCATTATCGTTGTTGTCATTTTTTTCATTAATATCAACGTTTTTTTCATTAATATCAACGTTTTTTTTGCTATGGCTCACACCATTATTATTACTGTCATCACATTTATATGCCGTAACCTCTGTTCTTGGATAAAACGAACGGACAAGAACTATGGCATCATCATAAAATGTATTGTCATCTATTTTAATATATATCATTGTTATTCCTTTCAATTATCTATAAACACACAATCCGATGTAAGACCTTCCATAGCATCTGTAACACAGGCTTACATGTAGGGATACAAAATATACTTTTGACATTCACATCATTTATTACTTTTACATAATCATATGTCGTATAAGATTAAACCAGAAACGGATTATTCACTCTCTCATATCCAACACTTGTTCCCTCACCATGTCCCGGATATACTTTAGTTTCATCTGGAAGCACCATTATCTTATCCTTTATAGAACGTACTATTGCGCTCATGCTGCCACCGGGAAAGTCTGTTCTTCCAACTGAACCACAGAATAATGTATCTCCTGAAAAAAGTACACCAATTTCTTTTATATAATAACAGGTTCCTCCTTCTGTATGTCCTGGTGTATGAAGTGCCTGTATATCAAACCCGGCAAGCTTAAGATGCTCTTTATCATTATGCCATACATCTGCCTGCAATGACAGATTCATGCCATATTCTTCACCAAGATTGATATGTGGCATTGCAAGTGTATTCTTTTCATCACACGATGCATATATTTTCACATCATACTTCTTTCTTATATCATCTGCTGCCATAATATGATCAAAATGCCCGTGTGTTAACAAGATTCCCTTAAGCTCACATCCTGATTCATCTATCATTCCGCTTATCTCATCTGCTCTGTCTGCCGGATCTATAAGAACACATTCTTTAATATCCGTATTACATAATAAATAGCAGTTAGTTCCTACCATTCCTAATATTTTCGAATCTATTTTATACATAATTAACCCTCTTCTTTTATTTTTCTTCTTTTATTTTTTTCTTTCATTTTTCTTCTTTAATTTTTCTTCTTTAATTTTTCTTCTTTTATTTTTCTTCTTTACACACACAACATTATATGATTAAAAGGGCAAAATACCTTTTGACCCTCATATCATTAAAAGCCGGTATCAAGAATAATCCCGATAACGGCTAATAACGAATAATAACGGATAATGAATAGCTAATAAG
>JBNMGS010000200.1:0-4361 GCA_050872365.1 Lachnospira sp. | reverse complement strand
GTATGGTGTCGCATCTATCAATGATACGGCATATTTTGAGGAATGTGTAGATAAGATTATAACTACAAGGGAAAAGGCTAAGAAGTCACTTAGCGGGCTTGGCTTTACATTCCCTGACTCTAAGGCAAACTTTATATTTGCAGCACATAAGAGCGTACCGGCTAAGGAAATATTTGAAAAGCTCAAGGAAAAGAAGATATTTGTAAGATATTTCAACCAGCCGGGCATAGATAACTACTTAAGAATAACAGTCGGCACAGATGAGCAGATGGATAAGCTTATGAAGGCTTTATCTGAGATTGTGGGATAAAAAAGCATTAACAGGAATGGAGTAAGTATGGCTATACCGTTTGAACACAGGAACTTTCACAAAGAACTTGAGAAAATGGCAGAACAGCTAAAGGCAGAGGGAAAGACTCCCACACTGCTTCTTCACAGTTGTTGTGCGCCTTGCAGCAGTAGTTGTATAGAGTTTCTTTCAAAGTATTTTTATGTTACAGTATTCTATTATAATCCGAATATATCAGAGAGTGCTGAATATAAGAAAAGAGTTGAGGAACAGATAAGGTTTATAAAGGAATTCCCGGCGCCTAACAAGGTTGAATTCATAGAAGGAGATTATGAACCTGAGCTTTACTACAGCACTGTTAAGGGGCTTGAGAGAGAGCCTGAGGGCGGTGAGAGATGTTTTAAGTGTTATGAGCTAAGATTAAGAAAGACAGCTATGCTTGCGCGTGAGCTTGGCTTTGATTATTTTACCACAACACTTACGATAAGTCCTTTAAAAAACAGTGTAAAGCTTAATGAGATAGGGCTTAAGGCAGCAGAGGAAACAGGAACGAACTATCTTTTGTCAGATTTTAAGAAAAAAGAAGGATATAAAAGGTCGATAGAGCTGTCGAAGGAGTATAATCTGTACAGGCAGAATTATTGCGGCTGCGTGTATTCAAAAAGAGATGAACAGATAAACAATTAATATAATAATCAGGAGGTATGGTATATGGCTAAGAAGAAAAATGGTGCATTGAAGCTGGCTGTTGGTATAGGTGCAGCAGCGGTTGCAGGAAAGGTTGCATACGATAAGGTTAAAGCAGCCAAGGGTAAGCTTACAAAGGAAGAAAATGACAGTGCAGAACTTGAAGTACGCAAGTACAATGCTGTATGTGAGAACAGAATGGTTGAGATTGAGGATGAGGAGTTTATGGGATGTGAGGTTAAGGCTATAGCATCAAAGATGACTCTTGACCTTTCTCTTGCTGTTTTTGAGAAGGACGTATATATCAACTTTGAGAGTATATGTGCAAATGTATCTATTGTACTTCCAGATGGTGTTAATGTAACCTGTGACATAGATAAAAAGCTTGCAAAGGTAGGCAATTATGTTGAGAATTCAGATGAGGATGGAATACATACTGTATACATTATAGGTAAGGCTGATTTAAGTAAGGTTGAAGTAGTTCCAGTCAATTTCTATGTTGATGATGAAGATGATTATGAGGATGTTGAGGATGACTCAGAGGATGACTTTGAAGAAGATTTCGATGAAAAAGCAGCATTTCCAGAGTCAGATGATGTGGAAATAAAGGTTATCAATAAGTCAGAGGAAGACGCAGAAGATGAAGAGGATGTACTTGCTGGCTTTGAGATAGAGGATGAGGCAGAAACTGTAGATGGTGAAGAAGCTAAGAAAGATACAGAAACCATCAGCCTTGAAGAAGTGTAATATATATGTACGGCAGGAATGATGTTATATGAAATACAGAGATAAGCTTATTAAGTACTTTGAAGAAGCGCCCGAGGGGGCTGTTATAGTTGCCAATGACATGTATGAAAAAGGCTTTACAAAAATGAGCCATGATGCGTTTTTCCGCGCAGTCGAGAGGCTGTGCGATGACGGAATTATCATAAGGGCTGGAAAGGGAATGTATATTAAGGCAGAAGATAAAGATAAAAATCAGGAAGAACTGCTGTTAAACTACTTTTTTGGCGAGAATAACGATGATGGACTTTTTATAGGATACAGGCTGTATAATAAGTATATGGTATCATCATATAAAAGTGACATGATAGAACTGTATTCTAATGTGATAAAGGCAAGAACATGCGAGGTCGGCAATATATATGTGAAGCGCCCGGGCGTAGAGCTTGATTTTGAGAATGCTAAGGTTATAGAAGCACTTGAGATTATGCAGAATTATTATGATATTGAACAACTGAATAAGTTGAAGTTTGCACGTTTTGCAAAGCAGTTTGCAAGAGGCTATAATGATACTGCGGCTGTATATGTGTTAGAGCATATGAAGTACAAAAAGAGTACGATTGCATTTATGAAGAAGGTGCTTGATATGTATAAGGTTGAGAATTCTCTTCAACAGTACTTAAGTTATGCTTCGGACTATAAAGTGCCGGCGGTACAGCGTATTGCAAGATAACATGGATATAATCAGTGGTGGATACTGACCGCTGTTCAGGCCTATGCAAAGCACTTCAGAAAATGTTTCTGAAAAAAATATTAAAATTGTAAAAAATGTACTTTACAACCGTGTATACAATGTATATAATAATGCCTAAATAGAAAGGATGACTTAAAGCTGTTATGGCAGATGGTCGTTTTTCTATTAATAAAAAATAAAAAGCAGAGTAGGAATATGTGCGTTAAGTGCTGTATGGACAGGGAGTTGCCATACGGACGAAAAGTTTTCTTGCGATACATAATCCGCATCCCGCTGCTACATACTACGGCGAATAACCTCCTATGTAGAGCGAAGATTACTGCAAAGGAGGTTTTTTTATGTCTATTTTGATGAAGAATTTTGCATTTTCTGCAAAAGAATTCAAGAGCATAAAGTCAGTTGTAGCGGCTGCACTTCTTATTGCTCTGCACACAGTATTAGCTGTGTTTGTATCTATTCAGATAACACCTGCATTAAGGTTGTCAGTTTCATTTCTTGCCAACTGTGCTATAGGTTATATGTTTGGTCCTGTTATGGGATTTGTATGTGGTGGGCTTGGTGACCTGATACAGTTTGTTATTAAGCCTACAGGTGCATATTTTCCAGGCTGGACTTTAAGTGCGGCGCTTGCAGGATTTATCTATGGATTATTCTTTTATGGCTGCAATATGAAAATTGCAGATAGATACGATTCTAAGGAAAAGAAAGGTATATTAAAGTTTATAGATGTAAAGTTTTTGATAAGATGTATACTTGCACTTACTTTGGATACACTTCTTGTGAACGTTCTGCTTGGAACGTACTGGTGTAGTATAATGTATGGAAAAGGTTTTGCATTTTATTTATCAATAAGATTTGCAAAGAATATGATTCAGCTGCCGATTAATATTATACTTACATATTATGTGCTTGGATTTGTTAAAAATATTGATAATAAAATATATAAACAATAAAAACACAAATAATAAAATACAATGAGAGTGCCATGTAAAAAATGTTATATAATTATGAATAACTTTTTATATTCAAGATATACATATCAAAATATATAAAATGATTAAAGGGCCAAAAGGTATCATCGATGCGTGCAATTCGATGTATATCTTTCATAAAATAAAATTTAGACATATATCTGTGTGATATATGGGAATGGAGAAAATATGTCAAAAATAATGATAGCATCAGATATTCATGGGTCTGCATATTATTGCAGACAAATGTTAGAAAGATTTAAAGAAGAAAAAGCTGAAAGATTAGTTCTTCTTGGTGATATTTTATATCATGGACCAAGAAATGATCTGCCTAAAGAATATGCACCAAAAGAAGTTATTGCGATGCTTAATCCGCTTAGAAACAGCATAATATGTGTAAGAGGTAACTGTGACACAGAGGTGGATCAGATGGTTCTTGATTTTAATGTGCTTTCAGAACAGGCATACCTTAATTTTAACGGACGTTCTATAGTTCTTGCACATGGACATAAGCTTGATGAAAAGAATATTCCAGCTTTATGTGAAGGTGATATACTTCTGTGTGGACATACTCATGTGCCTAAGATTGAAAAAAGAGATGGATATATTTATATGAACCCTGGTTCAGTATCTATTCCTAAAGAAAATTCGGTGCATAGTTATATGATACTGGATGATAAGTTTTATTGGAAAGATATAGAGAACGGAAGTTCATACATGGAATATTAGATATTTTGTTCGAAGATATACATAATACATATCGTGGATAAATAACAGTGATTGTTAAATTACTTTGTAGTTAACGCTGGTTTCATAATTGTTTATATATTTTTAATTGCATTTGATTATATATGTGATAGAGTATTATCTAGTGATTACTTAATTAAGTTAGATGTTGGGGTCAAAAGACCCCAACTATGATACCTACGAATTGTTT
>JBNMGS010000199.1:0-4361 GCA_050872365.1 Lachnospira sp. | reverse complement strand
GCAATAACCTTCATAAGTGATTCCTCAGCTTCAATCATATCATCATGCTGTGTCTTCATGAATTCGTATCTTTCACTTACTGATTTATATTCTTCAATGGCATTTACATTAACATCGCCAAGTTTCTTAATTGCAGCTTTTAATATGTTAATCTGCTTTTTAATGTCATTGATATTAGTCAGTTCATCACTCTTTAATTCAAGCGCATAACTGTATGTAAGCTCATATTCATTCCACATATAATCAACAAGTGAGTCATTAATTTCTTCCAGCTTATCATACTGATTATGAAGTCTCATACTTTCTTTTTCCAGAAGCATTATTTTTTCATTAAGTTCTTCACGTTTCTTAAAGAATTCTTTATGACTTGCATTTACCTTTTCCTTAGCAGTTCTTAATTCATCAAGCTTACTGTTTATTTCAGTTATTTTATTGCCTGCAGCCTCTATTGAATTTCTAACAGATTCAATCTCTTCCTTCTTAGAAGATACCAGAACATCTGTTTCACCCATTTTTTCTTTTATAGATGCTTTTTCTTCATCAAGATTTTCAAGTTCCTTAGAAAGTCTGTCTATATTTTCGCTGATAAATGCCGCCTTTTGTTCTATAGATGAATGCGATATCTTAAGATTCTCTATCTTAAGTGCAATGGAAGCTTCTTCAGTCTTTTTAGCCTCAAGAGTCTTTCCAAGATTTTCAATTTCTTTTCTTGCAGCTTCATTTTCACTGTCAAGCTGATTAAGGCTTCCACTCACCTGATTCTTGCTTTCATTTATCTTAACTATTTCTGAATCAATAGCTGCCTGCTCCTTGATATCATCTCCATATGAAGCAATTATCTCAGATAGTTTTATATGTGCCTGTTTAAGATTAACATCTATTGTATTTTTCCTTATATGCGTTTCACGCTGAAGCTTATTATAAGATTCAAGCGACTCACGATACTTTGAAACCTGATTTCTCAAATCTGCAATAGCAGATTTTTCCTCAGTTATGCGCTTACTTGTATCAGATACAGCCTGCTTTAATTCTTCTATTTCTCTTCTTCGTCCTAACAGATTGCTTGAATTCCTGAATGCACCACCAGTCATTGAACCACCAGGATTAAGCTGTTCGCCTTCCAGTGTTACAATCCTTAATGTATGCTTGTATTTTCTTGCAATCAGAAGCGCATTATCAATGTTATCGACAACCAGAATACGTCCAAGAAGATACTTTGCAAGTCCCTCATACTCGAAAGATACACGTACAAGGTTGCTTGCAACTCCAATAACTCCATTCTCCTTTATGCATGCCTCATTTTCAAGAGTGTTTCTTGCATGAATAGCATTCAATGGTAAAAATGTAGCACGACCCAGCTTATTCTGCTTCAGATATCCTATCAGTTCCTTTGCAGTAGCTTCTTTATCTGTGACAATATTCTGAATTGTCCCTCCGAGCGCTGTCTCGATAGCAGTTTCATACTGTTTCTCAACCTTTACGATATCTGCAATAACACCAAGAATTCCAGGATTACTGTCTTTTAATTCCATTATTTTTCTTATGCTGTTTCCATAACCATCATATCTTTCTGTTATGTTAACTAAAGATTCCAGACGTGACTTTTCCCTGTGGTAATTCTGTGTAAGCTTGTCAAGCTCTCCATTTTTCTGTGCAATCTCAAACTTTAACTGTGTTATCGATGAATTGCTCTCTTCAATTGAACTATTAATATCATCAAGCTGCTTAACAGTATCATCAAGGTCAGATTCAAGTGAATGAATCACCTGATTCTGTGCTGTTTCATCACTCTTTCCCTTAATAATATGACTTGTAAGCTCGGATTTCTTGATTTCAAGCTGTTCAAGCATGGTTACAAACTTCTGGTTCTCAGCCTTAATAGTTGACTGTTCTGTAAGATTATCATATATGCTGTTTTGTCTGTTATCAATCTGACCTGATAACCCCTCTATTTCATCATTAATAGTTTTAGAAGTTTTATTAATAGCTGAAAGCTTATTATTATACTCAGAAAGTTCATTACTCAGACTATCATATTGTTTCTTTAATTCTTTAACAGAATTCTGTTTGTTCTGTCTGTCATTTTCTATATCAAGCAATCTTTCTGAATGAAGCTGCTTATTAGCTTCAAATGTCTTAATCTGCTCAGTAAATACATTAATTTCACCCTGGAATTTCTGCTTATCCAATTCAAGGTTTGATGCATACTGATTGTTTTCATCTATCTGGTTATTAATATCATTAAGCTGACTTTCTGCTGTTTCATATTCTGACTTAGTATTATCATATTCTGATTTGGAATTCTCTAAATCATCATCAACTATCTTAATTTTACCATCAAGTTCTGTTGTTTCTTTTCTTATTCTGTCTGTTTCAAGCAAAAATGCATTAACATCATACTTTTTTAAATCTGTTTTATAATTAATATACTCTTTTGCTTTTTCAGATTGCAGTTTTAATGGTCCAACCTGTTTTTCAAGTTCAGAAAGAATATCATTTACCCTGACAAGGTTATTACGTTGATTTTCAAGTTTTTTAATAGCAGTTGCTTTTCGTCTCTTAAACTTGACAATACCTGCCGCTTCATCAAAAAGTTCTCTTCTCTCGTCAGGTTTACCACTAAGAATCTTATCAATCTGCCCCTGTCCTATGATTGAATAACCTTCTTTACCAATACCTGTATCATAAAACATTTCTGTGACATCTTTAAGTCTGCAGGCATGTCCATTAATCTTATATTCACTTTCACCAGAACGATAAACTCTTCTTGATACAGTCACCTCGTCATATTCTACTGGTAAAGCATGGTCACTATTATCAAGCGTTATAGCAACATAAGCAAAACCAACTGGTTTTCTGTTCTGTGTACCAGCAAATATTACATCTTCCATCTTAGCACCACGAAGCTGTTTTGCACTCTGTTCACCAAGTACCCATCTTACCGCATCAGCAACATTACTTTTACCAGAGCCGTTAGGACCTACAATGCCTGTAATCCCGTTATGAAAGTCAAACACTATCTTGTTAGCAAAAGACTTAAAACCCTGAACCTCTATACTCTTTAAATACATATATTATTCCTTTTCTATTAATTTTATTATATCCAAATGTAAATGAATGCATAGTTTTGTTAATATGACTGTTAATCAACAATTATGCATATCACCACACCATATGATACAACAAAATATATTTATGCACGTCCCTGCTTTTTAAGCTGCATGAGTGCCTCGTAAGCTGCTTTTTGTTCAGCATGCTTTTTCGTATGTCCTTTAGCTGTTACTTCAAACAAACCTTCTACATAGGCTTTGGCAATAAAGTCCTTATCATGTTCAGGACCAATCTCTCCTATTATCTCATATACAACTTCTTTATGAGATGCCTGTACGACCTCCTGTAAAATAGTTTTGCTATCATAAAAGAGTTGCTTATTCTCAAGATCATTAAGAATAAATGATGTTACGAATTCTTTTGCATTAGCAAAACCACCATCCAGGTATATTGCTCCTATAACTGCTTCACACGCATCTGATATGATGGAATCCCTCTTTCGTCCTCCGGTGAGTTCCTCCCCCTTACCAAGCATGACAAACTTATCAAGTCCTATAGCTCTTGCACATATAGCTAATGTTGGTTCACATACTATACTTGCACGCAGTCTTGTCATTTTGCCTTCATCCATGTCAGCATAATTCTTATATATATAATCACTGGAAGTAAGTTCTAAAACTGCATCACCTAGAAATTCAAGCCGTTCGTTATCTTTATACTTCTTAATGCATTTTTCATTGGCATATGAGCTGTGTGTAAGCGCGTTTTTAAGAATGTCAATATCTTTAAACTCATAATGTATTGTCTGCATTAATTCTGATAAATTCTTATTATGCATACTTATCCTCATTTCTGCGCACGTTTTTTACATATTAGGATTAGTTGTCTGTGCGCACATGACACTAATCCTGCGTATGAGAAATTATTTTTCATGCTAATCATCATTTTGCACATGCTATTTTACTCATACTGTATAGTATCAGTTTAATATCAACGTATAAAAATGCCGCCTCGCCTGCATATTATGCAGTGATACTTGGCGGCACTCCATATCTGTTATTTATCCTGATTATTTAGCAAGAGCTGCCTGAATCTGAGATGCAGCATCACCAACTGTTGTAATGTGTTCTGCAGCATCATCTGGAATCTGAATCTCAAACTGATCTTCTATTTCAGTGATAATCTGAAATACGTCAAGTGAATCAGCCTTAAGATCATCAACAAATGTAGATTCTGGTGTAATCTTATCCTCGCTTATATTAAGAACCTCTGCAATAATTTTCTGTAACTTCTGAAACTCCATATTATTC
>JBNMGS010000198.1:0-4364 GCA_050872365.1 Lachnospira sp. | reverse complement strand
TGATAAGAGTTGTCATTTATGTTGATATATAAGAGTATCAATATTAGAATGTTAACGAGTCAAAAAGTTTGTTATTGTAAATATAATTACATTCTTTACATTAGATATTTATAACATATATAAATAATAAAAGTGGCTTTATCAGATATTTATGTACATACAAAACAGATTATGTTATCAACAATAGAGAGTATTAATAATGCGGTAAACAATTTTATATGGGGAGTTCCGGCTATGATATGTATCATAGGTGTAGGACTTTATTTAAGCATTAGAATGGGATTTATACAGATTCGTAAGTTTGCTTATGCCATGAAAGTAACAATAGGAAGAATATTCCGTAAAAGAGAGGCATCAGATGGCGCACTTACACCATTTCAGGCAGTCTGTACCGCACTTGCAGCGACAGTTGGAACTGGTAATATTGCCGGTGTTGCAGGAGCAATAGCTATAGGTGGTCCTGGAGCAGTGTTCTGGATGTGGGTGTCAGCTATGCTTGGTATGTGTACCAAGTTTTCAGAGGTTATTCTTGCTGTGCATTTCAGGGAGAAGAATGACAAGGGTGAGCTTGTCGGCGGACCTATGTATTATATTAAGAATGGTCTTAAGAAGCACTGGCACTGGCTTGCGTATCTTTTCTCGGCATTTGGCGTGCTTACAGTGTTTGGAACGGGTAATGCAACTCAGGTTAATACAATAACTTCGGCTATAGATACAGCACTCTATAATATGAACATTATTGCAGACGGGAATTCTTCAACAGTATCTACAGTTAATCTGATTATCGGCATAGTGCTTGCAGTAATAATAGCACTTATCCTTATTGGCGGAATAAAGAGGATAGGTCAGGTTACTGAAAAGCCTGTACCGTTTATGGCGCTTGTATACATAATTCTTGCTATTGGTGTCATTCTTCTTAATGTTAAAAATGTTCCAGCAGTATTTGCATCTATATTCAAGGGTGCATTTAATCCTGCATCTGTTACTGGTGGTGCAATAGGAAGTTTCTTTATGAGTATGAAGAAGGGTGTATCAAGAGGTATCTTCTCTAATGAAGCCGGACTTGGTACAGGTTCGATAGCCCATGCGTGTGCTGATACAAGAAAGCCTGTAAAGCAGGGATTCTTTGGAATATTTGAAGTATTTGTTGACACAATAGTTATATGTACACTTACAGCTCTGGTTATTCTTTGTAGCGAAGTTCCGGTTAATTATGGAAGTGCAGCAGGAGCAGAACTTACTATAAGCGGATTTACATCAACTTATGGTGGCTGGGTATCTATATTTACAGCGGTTGCTATGTGCTGCTTCGCTTTCTCAACTATTATCGGCTGGGGATTGTATGGAACAAGATGTATTGAGTTTTTATTTGGCTCTAAGGCTAATAAGCCTTTTATGCTTTTATACTCACTTGTTGCAATAGTTGGTGCAACTATGGACTTGGGTCTTATGTGGGGGATAGCAGAAACATTTAACGGACTTATGGCGATACCTAACCTTATAGCAGTATTCCTGTTATCTGGCGTGGTTGTCAAGCTTGTGAAGGAGTACTTTGCGGGTGAGGGCGCAGTAACGAAGTAATTATTTATTTTGTGGCAGCAGATATCTGTAGATAAAGTCTGTCGGTAGCAAGCAGGATAATTTTACGAATAATTTTTATAAATAATAGTGGAAAACATCAGCAGGAATGAGAGTTTCTGTTGGTGTTTTTTATTTATCCTATTGATAGTTTTGATAATGGGGTTTTGTCAGGAGTGGTGGAGCATACATTTTTATGTATACTAAAGTACTATTTTAATAGCAGCTATATATTGACATTTTTTTCGGGGGGGGGGTGATAATGTTATGGAATATATAGAATAATTGTTTTCGTGAAATATAATAGACATATATTTTACAATAATAAGTTAAGATAGGAGAAAAAACATGAAAAAAACGATGGTAAAAGCTGCAACACTTACAGCAACGGCAGCAATCTTAATGAGTACAGTACCATTTACAGCAACGAGTGTATCAGCAGGGGAGAATAGGTATCCAGCTATAGCCGCTTACAATGAAACAGAGATTGTTAAAAGTGGAGCTGAGTCTTCTGGAAAGTGGGGAACATGCGACTGGAATATTAGTGAGGATGGAGTCCTTACGATTAGTGGGGGCGTAGCTACTGGTTCAGTTCTAAAGCGGTTAGGAGATAGATTGGAATGGAGTTCACCATGGGACTCAAATAAGCAAAATATAAAAAAGGTAGTTATACAGGATAATATAAGCTTTGAAGATAATGTCAGTTTAGCTTTTTTATTTGATAGTTTCACTGATTTGGAGGAAATAGATGGTTTAGATAAGCTTGATACAAGTAATGTAACAGATATGAGAGGAATGTTTGCAAATTGTTATAAATTAACAACATTAGATGTGAGTAAATTCGACACATCAAACGTGACATATATGGGAGCAATGTTTGGTGATTGTAAGTCATTAACAACATTAGATGTGAGTAAATTCAATACATCAAACGTGATAACTATGCAATTTATGTTTGGTGGTTGTAAGTCATTAACAACATTAGATGTAAGTAAATTTGATACATCAAATGTAGAAGATATGAAAAACATGTTCTATGACTGTAGTGCATTGACAGCATTAGATGTAAGTAAATTTGACACATCAAAAGTAGAAAATATGAGAAACATGTTCTATGATTGTAGTGCATTGACAGCATTGGATGTAAGTAATTTTAATACATCTGAAGTGCAAAACATGTATAGCATGTTTGTAGGTTGTAATAATATTGCTAAGTTAGATTTAAGCAGCTTTAATCTTGAGAAAGCTACATTTTATTATGCATATACATCACAAGGCGGGAAATCACCTAAAGTCCTTCCAAGTGAAAGTAAATGTTTAAAGCAGATTATAATGCCTTCTAATTTAGGAGAAGAAAATAATATAGAAACTATTTTAAATGAAATGTACAGCATAGCTTCATCATGGACAGATAAAACTGCTAATGTAGTTTATTCAAGCAAGCCGGATACACTTATTGCAGGACACAGATATGTTGTTACAGGAAGTGAATACGATAAAGACGATAATAATGATAATGCAGACAAAAACAAGTCTGGTTTATTACAGGATGCAGATGGCAACTGGTGTTATTATGTAAATGGAAATGTTGACACAAGCTATAACGGACTTGCCGAGAATGAATATGGCTGGTGGAAGATAACAAACGGAACCGTAGATTTTAGTGCTAATGGTTTACAGTTTGATGCAGGAACTGACAAATGGTGGTATTTCAACAATGGTATGATTGACTTTTCATATACAGGACTTGTTGAAAATGAATACGGCTGGTGGAAAGTAGCAAATGGAACAGTAGATTTCAGCTACAATGGACTTGCAGAGAACGAATACGGTTGGTGGAAGATAACAAACGGAACCGTAGACTTTGGTTATAACGGAGTAGCCGAGAACGAGTACGGCTGGTGGAAAATAACAAATGGAACTGTAGATTTTACAGCCAATGGTCTTATATATGATACAGAAATGAATGTATGGTTTTACTTCAACAACGGAGCAATCGATTTTGCTTACGATGGACTTGCCGAGAATGAGTACGGCTGGTGGAAAGTAACAGGTGGAACCGTAGATTTCACATATACAGGACTTGCTGAAAACCAGTATGGATGGTGGTATATTAGTAATGGAACCGTAGATTTTACATATAACGGACAGGCAGATAACCAGTATGGAACATGGAATGTGGTTAATGGTCATGTAGAAATGTAGATATAAAATCTGACAGATAAGAATATAAAAACATCACTCAGTGAAATACTGGGTGATGTTTTGATTATTGTTGGAAATGTAATATTTTATATTGATATTGTTGTGTTAGAAGTTTAACATATAATAAAACAAATATTGGAAGGGAAAGATGATGAAAGAACATATACAGAAAGCAGAAGAACTAAAAACACAGCACGTTATAGAGTGCCACAATGTTCCTGATATTGATATGAATAAGCAGGATGGTGGACTGCCTCATATGTCTGGCGTGTATACATATCAGGTAAGAAGAAGCTGCCGTGCGGATGGCGATTACACATATAATCACGCACCTATGCTGACAGGGTTTAATAACAGACTTTTATTATCTTATATAAGTGGCAAAAAGGATGAACATGGAGCACCAGACGAGGTTGTGTATACAACATCAACGGATGGAATAACATGGGAGAAGGAAAGAACTATGTTTCCATATATGCTCGCAGATACAAAAGCATATATAGGTCCTGACAAAGAGCTGCTGCCAGAGCATGCAAAGATGATTGTACATTCAAGAATGTGTTTTTATGAAGCCTCAAACG
>JBNMGS010000197.1:0-4393 GCA_050872365.1 Lachnospira sp. | reverse complement strand
GACCCGCTCAAACATGAGAAAGTAGCGATTTACGAAGTAAATCAGCGGAATTCGAATGTTTGAAGAATTGCGTAAGCAGCGAAGCAGCAAAGCATTCGTAGGGGCATCAAAAGTAGTGGAGCGAAAAGATCTGTTCGTGCTAGCACGAAAAGGACATTGTATTTTCGACCCGCTCAAACATGAGAAAGTAGCGATTTACGAAGTAAATCAGCGGAATTCGAATGTTTGAAGAATTGCGTAAGCAGCGAAGCAGCGGAGCATTCGTAGGGGCATCAAAAGTGGTTTTATATATTACAATATAGGAGGCATAAGAATTATGGAAGTTATATTATTAGAAGATGTCAGAACTCTTGGAAAGAAGGGACAGATCGTAAAGATAAATGATGGATATGCAAGAAACTATGTTTTACCTAAGAAGTTAGGGATAGAGGCAACACCTAAGAATCTTAATGATCTTAAACTTCAGAAAAAGAGAGAAGAAAAAGAAGCAGCAGAAGAACTTGCAAGAGCAAAAGAACTTGCTGCAAGCATAGAAGATAAGTCAGTTACACTTTCTATGAAGACAGGAGAAGGTGGAAAGACATTTGGAACTATATCAACTAAGGAAATAGCTGTTGCAGCAAAGGAACAGCTTGGACTAGAAGTGGATAAGAAGAAGATGAAGCTTGATGAACCTATTAAGACTCTTGGAACACACATAGTAGCTCTTAAGCTTCATAAAGATGTGACAGCCAAGCTTACAGTTAAGGTTGTAGAAAAGTAATTATAAGTGAGGAATTATGGAAGATATAAGCGTTACCAGAATTATGCCAAACAGTCTTGAAGCAGAACAATCAGTTATAGGTTCAATGATTATGGACAGGCAGGCTATTATAACAGCAGGAGAAATGCTTGTACAGGATGATTTCTATAACAAACAGTATGGCATAATGTTTCAGTCTATGGTCGAGATGTGTAATGAGGGAAAGACTGTTGATATTGTAACATTACAGGAAAAACTAAAAGAAAAGGATGTTCCGCCAGAGGTATACAGTATAGAATTCGTAAGAGAATTGTTATCAGCAGTTCCGACATCTGCAAATATACGTCAGTATGCATCTATTGTTAAGGATAAGTCCATACTTCGTAATATTATAAGAGTCAATGAAAAGATAGCTAATGACTGCTATGCAGGTAAAGAAAGCACTAAGGATATCTTAGAGGAAACAGAGAAAAGAATATTTGAACTTGTAAGAAATAAAGGTGAAAGTGATTATAATCCAATAGATAAGATAGTTCTTGAGGCACTTGATAAGATATCTACTGCAGCTAAGAACAGAGGTGCTGTAACCGGAGTTCCAACAGGATTTAAAGACCTTGACAGCTATCTTTCAGGACTTCAGCCATCAGATTTTGTATTGGTTGCAGCAAGACCATCTATGGGTAAAACAGCATTTGTGCTTAATGTAGCTGAAAATGTTGCTATAAAACAGGGAATAACAACAGCTGTGTTCAGTCTGGAAATGTCAGATGTGCAGCTTGTTAACCGTATGCTTTCACTTGAATCATCAGTGGATGCAGATAAGTTAAGAAAAGGACGTCTTGATTCGAATGACTGGGGAAAGTTGATAGAAGGTGCAGATAGTATAGCCAAGTCAAAGCTTATCATAGATGCTACTCCAGGTATATCAATAGCAGATTTGAGATCAAAGTGCCGTAAGTATAAAATGGAGAATAATCTTGGACTAATTATTATCGATTATCTCCAGTTAATGAGCGGTAGTGGAAGAACCGAGTCAAGACAGCAGGAGATATCTGATATATCACGTTCATTAAAGGCACTTGCAAGAGAACTGGATGTTCCTGTAGTTACACTTTCGCAGCTTTCAAGAGCAGTTGAGCAAAGACCTGACCATAGACCTATGTTGTCAGACCTTCGAGAATCGGGAGCTATAGAGCAGGATGCCGATGTTGTTATGTTTCTTTACAGAGATGATTATTATAACAAAGATACAGAACTTAAGGGTATTGCGGAGATAATCATAGCCAAGCAGAGAAACGGTCCTATAGGAACTGTTAAGATGGCATGGATACCAGAACAGACAAGATTTGCTGATCTGGCTAAGAGTCCGGCAATGTAATGCTGGGAAGTTTAGTACCATTAATGGATGGACAATCATGTAAAGCAGGACATAAGAACGAAAAAGCACGGATTAGTGAGTGCTGGATGTCTGAAGAATAAAGCAAGATTAATATGATAATAAAAAATCCCCCCGGAGTCATAATAATATGATTCCGGGGGGATTAATTCGTTATGTATCTACAAACTACTGTGGATTTGGAGCGCCAACTGGACATGTGCTAGCACAAGCACCGCAATCTACACATACATCTGCGTTGATTTCGTAATGAGAAGCGCCTTCGCTTATAGCTTCTACTGGACATCCAGCAGCACAAGCGCCACAGCTGATACAATCATCATTAATTACATATGCCATAATAATATTCCTCCTTGGATTTATATTATCAACATTATACGATACTGACTCAAAAAAAACAAGGAGATTGATGTATTCTTAATAGAAATTATGGAAATATTAATCTTAAATAAAAAATAAAATATTAAGATTGACGTATGTTTATTAACGTAATAATATATAAGACACACGCATGATTTGTATCTGAGTGCACCGGATACAGAATTATAAGCGTTAAAATGTGCACAGAAATGAGGATTAATATGGCAAGAGTTAATAAAGACACTACTATTGGTGAAGTTATACAGATTGATGCAGGTGTAATTCCTATTCTTATGGGAGCTGGCATGCATTGTGTTGGATGCCCATCATCAGCTGGCGAAACATTAGAAGAAGCTGCTATGGTTCATGGAATTGACAGTGATATGCTTGTAGAAGAAATTCAGAGCTACCTTGATTCATTAGCATAGTACACATATTTCAATCTATAAAGCATGTTACGTATAATTCGTATCATATAGCATGTAATGAATTGAAGACATCTAATGAAGATTGTTAATTGAGTGATCTTATAGGATTAAACAATATTAAAAGGTCAGAAAGCATTGTTAGTGATAAGCTTTCTGACCTTTTTAATATTGTTTGACTTTATATTAATATCAGCATTAATAATTTTAAGATGTAAGAAATGGGCAAAATACCTTTTAACCATTACATCATTTTAATATATTAACATCAGTAATAATCATAATATTAATTTGTTTTGTGTTTAGCAATACAGAAAATATAATATTTTCATACTGCATGCTATTTGCTATTGATTGTTGATATTAGTAATTAGTAAATAGCAATCTGTTGACATGAATCATAATGTTGAGGCAATTCTGATAGCATGTTTTCCAATAATCAGTTCGCCGTGTTCATTAAAGTAAGCGGCAGAATCCTGTGTGAAGGATTCTTTAGCAGCATATTCGGAAAGTATATTACATACTTTATTAAAGTTTACTGAAGAACAGCCTTCCTTCTTAAGGATAAGGTAATATCTTCCTGATCCGGGCTTTTTGTACAATGAGTTAGTATCATTGTATATTGGTGCAACCGCTCTTGAGGCATCAGAGAAATCATCCATGGATTCAAAAGAATATATTCTGATTTTAGTTGATGGCTTAGTGTTATCTGATGCTGCATCGTTGTCAGATGATGTATCAGGTGCTGTAGTACCTGACCCTGTACTATCTGAAAGGTCTGTTTTGTTGTCAGTAGTACCGGTATTTTTATCAGAGGTTTTAGTGTTGCTGTTCAGGTACTCGCGTACCTTACTGAACAGATTCATAAGATCATCACCAATAACCCCGCCAGCAGTGCTGTTTTGTCCGTTATCTATATCAAGTTCATCTCCTGCGGTTGGTGGTACTGATTGATCTGTGTATGAGGAACTATCATTAATAGTCTCCATATCTGAATAATCATCATCGTAGTCATATTCGCCATCATCAGAAGGTGAAAACTTTGAAAACCTTGCGTCAAGCTCTTCCGGATTCTCAACCTTTGTAACAATAAGTACAATACAGTCAGCTGATATTGGAATAGCTTCAATCATCAAAGGAATATCTTCGGCCTCAAAGCCTACTTCGTATGATGCCTGCTGCATCATGTCCCTGAAAAGTTCTTTTGCTTTATCGCTGCCATACGCAAGTTCGCTTATCTTTAATTGTCTTGAAGCAAGGTCATCCTTGTTGAGAGTGCAACGTATCTGATTCTCATTAACTCTTTCAATCTTCATAACAATCTCCTTTCCTGCGAAATGCATAGTTAATTCATATCTATAAAAATATAATACTCATTTTTCATAGATATGTAAAGAAGTCAGACACCTACTTAAAATAAAAAATGTGTAAAATTTATCAATTTTTGACAAAAAATATAAAATTTGATAT
>JBNMGS010000196.1:0-4395 GCA_050872365.1 Lachnospira sp. | reverse complement strand
TGTGTTTTTTGTTTTTGGTGGTACTTAAACAATACTATAAACACGGATCATTTTCCACTACTTTTTTGTTTGTTGCAACACTTTATTTAATCAATAAGTAAATCAAGCCGTCGCGCAGCGACTTAGTTCAACAGTAATTTACTTCACAACAATATTAACTATCTTACCCGGTACATAGATTTCCTTAATTATATTACCTGTAATCTTGCCCTCTACTGCCTTTTTAGCTTTTTCAAGCACTGAATCCTTAGCCTCATCAACTGCTATAGATACAGTTCCTTTAACTTTACCGTTAACCTGTACACCTATCTCTACAGTATCTTCCTTGCAGGCTTCTTCATCATATGTTGGCCAGCTTTCATACGCTATAGTATCATCGTGTCCTAACACACTCCACATTTCTTCACCAACATGTGGACATATGCATGAGAACATCTTTATGAATCCTTCTGCATATTCCTTTGAACACTTGCCAAGCTTAGTTGCAGCGTTCATAAATATCATCATCTGGCTGATAGCTGTGTTAAAGCCAAGCTTTTCAAAGTCATCTGTAACCTTCTTTACAGTCTGGTTATATACCTTTTCAAGTTCCTTAACATCTTCATCTACAACATTTCCCTCAGTTGTAAAGAAATTCCATACCTTACCTATAAATCTTCTGGCACCTTCAACACCCTGCTGACTCCAAGGCTTAGAAGCTTCAAGAGGTCCCATGAACATTTCGTAAAGTCTTAAAGTATCAGCGCCATATTCTCTTACGATATCACTTGGATTGATAACATATTCTGGGAATCTCTTACCCATCTTAATACCATTAGAGCCAAGAATCATACCCTGATGAACCAGCTTCTGGAATGGCTCAGCAACTGGTGATATGCCCTTGTCATAAAGGTATCTGTTCCAGATTCTTGAGTACATAAGATGTCCAACCGCATGCTCCGGTCCACCAATATAAAGATCTACTGGAAGCCAGTGCTTAAGAAGTTCCGGGTCACAGAGTTCCTTATCGTTATCTGGATCAATATATCTCATATAATACCAGCTTGAACCTGCTGAACCAGGCATTGTTGAAGTTTCTCTCTTACCCTTAAGTCCGTTGTGCTCATACTTTTTCCATTCTGTTGCATTTTCAAGAGGAGCCTGACCATTCTTGCCCTTGTAATCTTCAAGTTCTGGCAAGATGAGAGGAAGCTCATCATCATCAAGAACGTGAATCTGTCCGTCTTCAAGATATACAATAGGTACTGGCTCGCCCCAGTATCTCTGTCTTGCAAATATCCACTCTCTGAAGTGGTAATTAGCCTTTCTTCTTGCCACGCCCATCTTTTCAAGCTTCTGTGTAATAGCTTCCTTAGCTTCTTCTACTGTAAGACCTGTAAATTCTTCTGAGTTGATAAGCTTACAGCCCTTGCCAAGATAATCATACTTCTCAAATGCCTTTTCTGATACATCAGCACCATCAATAACCTGTATTCTAGGGATATTATGTGCCACTGAATACTCAAAATCTCTCTGGTCATGACTTGGAACAGCCATAACTGCACCTGTACCATAATTAGCAAGAACAAAATCACCGATATATACAGGAACCTTCTTGCCGTTAACAGGATTAATAGCATATATTCCTTCAAGAACACAGCCTGACTTAGTCTTGTTAAGCTCTGTTCTATCCATATCATTCTTCTTGATTGTTTCTGCAATATAAGCTTCTACCTCTTCCTTGTTCTGGATTCTTGGCATAAGCTCCTTAACGATATCTCCATCTGGTGCAAGGACCATAAATGTAATACCATATATAGTTTCAATACATGTAGTAAAGATGGAGAAATCTCCACCACCTTCTATTTTAAAGTCAACCTCAACACCTTCTGACTTACCTATCCAGTGTCTCTGCATTTCCTTAGTAGATTCTGGCCAGTCGATATGCTCAAGTCCTTCAAGCAGCTTATCTGCAAATGCTACCTGGTCGATAACCCACTGCTTCATGTTCTTTCTTACAACAGGATATCCACCACGCTCTGACTTACCATCAATAACTTCGTCGTTGGAAAGAACTGTACCAAGCTCCTCACACCAATTAACTGGCATATCTATATACTTGGCATAACCATCAAGATATAACTGCTTAAATATCCACTGTGTCCACTTATAGAACTTAGGATCACTTGTTGCTAAAGTCTTACTCCAGTCATAATCAAAACCAAGTTCCTTAAGCTGCTTAGTAAATGTTTCTATATTTTTCTGTGTGAATCCGTTAGGATTGTTACCTGTCTTAACAGCATACTGTTCTGCTGGGAGACCAAATGAATCATATCCCATTGGATGAAGTACATTATATCCCTGCATTCTCTTCATACGTGAAGTGATATCTGTAGCTGTATATCCTTCTGGATGACCTGCATGAAGACCTACTCCTGATGGATAAGGGAACATATCAAGCGCATAGTACTTCGGCTTTGAAAAGTCCCATACATCTGTTTTAAATGTTTCATGTTCTGCCCAATACTTCTGCCACTTTGGCTCGATAGACTTGGGATTATAAGTTGTTGTATTAGCCATCTTAAAACCTCATTCCTGCACCAGCTATACTTATCTGGTACTTTCAATCACATATTTACTCACTTTCAAATATTATCACAATGAAAGGATTTGTCAATAACCGACTACTTTTTTATCCACGCACTCACGAACTAGCACTTTACATTATCGCTTTAAAGTGTTAAACTTTATAATACTTTTACAGGTTATTCAATACTCATTTACAATAATATTGAACATTGAATAAAAATAAATCTGCAAAAATAATTTTCAAAATTAAGATTATACGAAATGAGGTTAAATATATTATGAATTGCAAAGTTGGTTTTATAGGCTTCGGTCTGATTGCAGGCTCTATAGCACATGCGCTAAAGGAATCCGGCAATAATTATACTATCATAGCTACCAGCAGGAGACTTGAACCTGTATATGAAGCACAGAAAGATGGCGTTGTAGATGAAGTCCTTGATTCTGTTGATATCAGATTATCTGATTGTGATTTTATAATACTATGTACACCTGTTATAACCATGAATAATTACCTTAAGCAGTTAAAAAACATCGTAAAAAAAGATTGTATTATAACTGATGTAGGTAGTGTTAAAACATCTATACATAAAGCTGTTAAAGAACTTGATATGGAAAATATGTTTATTGGCGGTCATCCTATGGCAGGTTCTGAACTTACCGGATATGCTAATTCTTCTTCTGCAATAATGAAAAATGCCCGATATGTTGTTACTCCGACTCCAAAGACTACGAAAGAACAGCTTGATCGGTTTAAGTCACTTATATGCGATATGAAAGCTAATCCTATTGTAATGGATTATATAGTACACGATAAAAGCGTAGCTGCCATAAGCCATCTTCCACACCTTATATCCACAGCACTTGTAAAGCTTGTATCTGAACAGGATGATAGTGACAGGCATATGCAGATGTTAGCGGCTGGAAGCTTTCGCGATATGACAAGGGTAGCCGCTTCATCTCCTGAAATGTGGGACCAGATATGTGCTTCTAACTCAGAAGACATAAGCGTACTGCTCGGCGACTATATAGATATATTAAGTGAAATCAAGAAAAATATTGATAATAAAACTCCAGGGTATGTTAATGAGCTTTTTGAGATGTCAAGGGAGTATAAGAATTCGTTTAGGAAATAGTATATATTATATATAGCTATATAGCAGTTTTATATCGTTCTTGTTACAAGTTAATTCCAAAAGAATACTCGGCCGCAAATGACTCGGTCACAACCGAGTCATTTGCGGCCGAGTATTCTTTGACTCCATAATTTCTACTTGTCCCTATAGTGTGTTCCACATTATATGATTTCAATATTATTATTTTCTATTCTGAATACAATTCTATTCTTCTCATCAATTCTAACACTCCAATATCCTTGTAAATCGCCACTAAGAGGCAAGAGGCTCTGGCTTTCCTATACATTGATATCCATTCCTGTCAATATCCATCAATAATCTATTTATCTTTTTTAGCGTCTTCTTATCCTGTATCTGCCAATTAAGATATTCTTCCCAAGCCTCATCTCCCCATAATTCTCTCACTCATCCTCCTCTATTAATTCGTGCTCCTTTAATGTACTTTTACCTGAACGTATATTTGCCACACGTCTTTCCAATTCTTCTATATTATCCTTACTATAGAATGGGTCAGCTGTAAGTTCAATATGTAAGCATTTATATATATATACATTTGCTATCATTTTTCTAAACCCTAAAGCATCCTCCCCCAATAAATTCTCTCATTATAGAATTAATTGGAACATTGTCGGCCTGACAAGGAAGGAAATATGCTAAGAACTTAAGTAATCTTTTAGCCTCCTGATATTAAGGT
>JBNMGS010000195.1:0-4398 GCA_050872365.1 Lachnospira sp. | reverse complement strand
TCCTTCATTTCTGTCCATAAGTCGTTACCTTCACGGCTACGCTCTCCTACACCTGTGAATATAGAATAACCACCACTCTCGGCAGCTATATTTCTTATAAGTTCCTGAATAAGAACTGTCTTACCAACACCGGCACCACCGAACAGACCTATCTTACCACCCTTAGCATATGGTGCAAGCAAGTCGATTACCTTGATACCAGTCTGTAACATCTCTACTACAGGGCTCTGTTCTGCGAATGATGGAGGATCTCTGTGAATACTCCAGTGTTCCTCACCATCCAGTTTAGTTCCATCATCAAGGGTATCACCAAGAACGTTAAAAAGTCGTCCAAGAGTCTTCTCACCAACAGGAACTGATATACCGCTTCCTGTTGCTGTAACTTCCATATCCTTACAGAGGCCTTCACTGGCGGCAAGCATAATGCATCGAACAACATTATTACCTATATGCTGTGAAACCTCCATAACCTTCTTTTTACCATCCTGTATTACATAAAGTGCATCCTTGATAGCTGGAAGATAATTACCTTCAAATTCGACGTCTACTACAGGTCCTGAAACCTGTACTATCTTTCCTTTCATCTCTTCCACGTGAATTACACCTCTTTCTGCCTAGTCTAAAGCCCTTTTTATCTTGCCTGGGCTTTTTTCTTCATCTTTTTCTTCTTAAGAGCCTTTGCACCACCGATAACCTCAGTTATCTCCTGTGTTATAGCTGCCTGTCTTACACGGTTATACTCTACCGATAACTCTTTAAGCATAGCCTCAGCATTATCAGTAGCTGCCTGCATGGCAACCATACGTGAATTCTCTTCTGTTGCAAAGCCCTCAACAAGAGCTCCATATACGAATCCTGTAACATAATTGTATACAAGATCATTAAGTACAACCTTTGGAGATGGATAGATTACAAAATAATCATCATTACCCTCAAAGTCCTCAAGCGTACCATTACTCTTTCCCGCTTTGGCATTCGCCACTAACTCTTCCTTGATGAATTCGTTAGTCTTAAGAGGAAGAAGCTGTTCTACCTGAACCTCTTCTGTCATGCCATGCTCCATCTTGGTATACACGATATATACCTCGTCCATCTCTTCCTTCTTATAACGTTCAACTATCTCTTCTGTTATAACTCTGGCTCTGTGGACTGATGGATTATTAGCAGAGAATCTAAAAGATTCTTCTATATTATAACCAAGTGAAGTAAAGTAAGCTCTTCCTGTTTCTCCGATAGCAAATATCTTGTACTGTTCTGCTTCATCACACAGTCTCTTTGCTTCCTTTAAAACATTATGGTTATAAGCTCCTGCCATACCCTTATCACCGCTTATGACGATAAATGCTTTTTTCTTGACATTTTCATGCATATCTACATTTCTGTTATCAAAGAAAAGATGCTGCATAGTAGGGAAATGAAACAATATACTTCTTATCTGATCCTGTAATCCATAAAAGTAAGGTTCTGTATCCTCAAGCTTCTGCTTAGCCTTTCTAAGCTTGACTGAGGACATCATATACATGGCTTTGGTGATCTTCATCGTATCCTGAATACTACTTATTCTCGCCTGAATCTCTTTAGTATTCGCCATAGCAATCCCCCTTATCTTTCACTCTTGAACTCGTTAGCTGCTGCGATGATAGCTTCCTTAGTTTCATCTGTAAGATCCTTAGTAGATTCGATAGTATTAACTATCTCTGAATGCTGACTATGGAAGAATTCAAGCATATCTGCCCTGAATCCTTTAATCTTAGAAAGCTCTACATCACTGAATATATGTGCATTAGCTGATACAAGTATAATAACCTGCTCTGCCATGCTGAACGGATGACTCATAGGCTGTTTAAGAAGCTCCATAAGCGCACGTCCATGCTGTAACTGCTTCATAGTACCCTCATCAAGGTCTGATGAGAACTGTGTAAATACTTCCATCTCACGATACTGGGCAAGATCAATACGGATACTTCCGGCTGCCTTCTTCATGGCCTTAGTCTGTGCTGCACCACCAACACGGGATACAGAAAGACCTACGTTAACGGCTGGTCTCTGACCTGAGAAGAACAACTCACTTTCAAGGAATATCTGACCATCTGTAATAGATATTACATTGGTTGGGATATATGCTGAAAGGTCACCTGCCTGTGTCTCTATAATAGGAAGTGCTGTTATAGAACCACCACCTGCTTCTGGTGAAAGACGGCTTGATCTTTCAAGAAGTCTTGAATGCAGATAGAATACATCACCTGGATAAGCCTCACGTCCTGGAGAACGTTCAAGCAGAAGTGATATAGCTCTGTAAGCAACCGCATGCTTAGAAAGGTCATCATATATAATAAGTACATCCTTTCCGTTATGCATGAAGTACTCTGCCATAGCTGTACCTGCATAAGGTGCTATATACTGAAGTGGTGCTGGATCTGCTGCTGTAGCTGATACGATAGTAGTATAATCCATAGCACCTGCTGTCTTTAATGTATTAACAAGCTTTGCAATAGTAGATGCCTTCTGTCCGATAGCTACGTAAATACAGATAACATCCTTACCCTTCTGGTTAATGATTGTATCTGTTGCAATAGCTGTCTTACCTGTCTGTCTATCACCGATGATAAGCTCTCTTTGTCCACGTCCGATAGGGAACATAGAATCAATAGAAAGAAGTCCTGTTTCCATAGGAACAGATACTGACTTACGTTCAGTAATACCAGGAGCCTCACACTCTACTGGTCTGTAACCATCTGCCTGGATATCGCCTTTATCATCTATAGGTGAACCAAGCGCATCAACTATTCTTCCAAGGAAGCCTTCACCAACCGGAACACCAGCCATCTTGCCTGTACGGGCAACCTTGCTTCCTTCCTTGACTGTTACATCACTACCAAAAAGGATAACTCCGACTTCATCACGTCTTACATCCTGAACCATACCCTTTACACCACTGTCAAACACAACGATTTCACCGTAAAATGCATGATCAATGCCATCAACGTTGGCTATACCATCACCAACCCAGTTAACAACACCTATTTCCTTATCCTTAACTGCAAGCTCGAAATCCTTGATATTAGCCTCAAGTATTGAAAGAATACCTTCCTCACTTGCTGTAGCCTTACCAGCACTTACAGCCTTTGCTATGCTGTTCTTTAACTGGTCTATACGTGCCTTCTCACTCCAGTCATACTCCTTGGAACCAACTTTAAGTACGAAGCCACTCTTTATAGATGGATCCTGTACCATCTCTAACTTAATATCAGGATTATGGAATTCTTTCGCTATAAAGCCTTTAATTCCTGCAAGCTGCTCATCAGATGGTGCCTCAACATAAGTAAGCACTGCTGTACTTTCCTTCTGTTCAGGAGTCATCTCAAGCTCTTTTAAAGCCTTACATACTTCATCAAATAAATTTATATCATCATTATCACATAAAAGCTGTAAGAAATTTCTCACATTCTTAGAGAATACCTTCTGAATCACAAGATGTTTTTTCTCAAGTGATACTGTTGGGTCACTAAGTTCTTCCTTAACCTGTGGTACAACATCGAATATATCCTTAACAGTGGATAACTCTTCGTGCGACATACCTGTTTTATGTAATTCTGATGCATAATCAATCGCTGTCTGTATCACTATTTATCACCTGCTTTATTCAAAAATGTGTCATAAAGTGCAGCATTAGTATCTTTACTGTTGCTTGCTACAACCTTAGCAGCAGCATCTACAACCATATCTGCAATCTCTTTTTCTGCTTTCTTTAATATCTGTTCCTTCTGGCTTACAGCCTCTGCCTCAGCATCATCCTTAATCTGTGTTGCTGTCTTGTGGGCATCTGCAACTATACGCTGATATTCCTCATCAGCAGTCTTTCTTGCCTCAGAAACAACCTTTTTCTTCTCATTCTCCGCATCGCTTAACACAGCCTGATACTTAGACTTAAGTTCTTCTGCCTCACTCTGCTTAGCTGCTGCTTCACCGAACTGTCTGTCTGCTTCTTCCTGTCTTTTAGCGATAATCTTCTGAACTGGCTTGTATAAGAATATTCTCATAAGCACGAAGAGAATTAAAAGGTTAATAATTGTAAATAAAACATTCCAAACATCTAACTGGAGCATCTTATTCCCTGCCTTTCTTCGTAGTATATTCTTTGTTATCTGTATGCTTATATTCTACTTAATAAATATATACACTTTATGCACACTCATTTTATGTACAGTTATATGTAAATACATTTTATATAGATACATTTTTATTATGTACCCGGATACTTCCGGATATAAACATACGATATCATCATGCCTTTACACTTAATCCATACGGATTAGCCGAGCATAACGATAATCATAAGGGCGATAACGAAACCGTAAATAGCAGTAGCCTCTGCCAACGCACTACCAAGAATAAGTG
>JBNMGS010000194.1:0-4413 GCA_050872365.1 Lachnospira sp. | reverse complement strand
GGGCAATCATCTTGTTCATATGTAATACTGATATCCATAAAATAAGCAATATGTTATTAAGAATCAGACCAGTAAAACCATATGATACATATGTCTTAAACAATGCTGCCCATATATTTCTTTTTTCTCCCTCATCTTTCTTGAATACAAACTTATTATTCCAGTAAAATGACCATAATACGCTGAGTAACCATGAAATAATATTGGCAATTATATAATCAATACTAATACCAGTTTTTGAAAGCAGCAATAATGAAACCGCATATAAAAGATATGATACTATTGTATTGGATACACCTACAAGTCCAAACTGTAAGAATTCCCTGAAAGTCTGTCTTGTTTTATCTGTTAGGTCTTTTTTTATTATCTTAAATAGTAACTCTACAAAGAACATATAAATTCGTTCTATAAATCCATATATCTTTTTACCCATATCAATATACTTTCCTTTATTCTTTACAAACTTTGTAACTTATATTTTCTTACTGGTTAACAGCTTCCTTTATAGTCTTAGCCATATAATCTATCATCTCATCTGTCATGCCTGGATATACTCCTACCCAGAATGTATCTCTCATGATTCTGTCTGTGTTATCAAGGCTTCCTACTACTCTGTATCCTTCTCCTGTTTCTCTCATCTCATCAAAGCATGGATGCTTTATAAGATTTCCTGCAAAAAGGTTTCTTGTCTGTACTCCGTGATTTTCGATGTACTCTACGATTGCCTTTCTGTCAAGTCCTTCCTTTACTGTTATAAGGAATCCAAACCAGCTTGGTCTTGAGTTTTCACAAGGTACTGGAAGTATTACCTTATCTTCGATATCAGCAAGTGCTGCTCTTAATCTGTCAAAGTTATGTCTTCTTCTTTCAACAAATGAAGGGAACTTCTCAAGCTGTGCACAGCCTACTGCTGTCTGCATATCTGTAGCCTTAAGGTTATATCCGAAGTGTGAATATACATACTTGTGATCATATCCTAATGGAAGCTCACCATACTGCTTGTCAAATCTGTGTCCGCAGAGGTTGTCCTTTCCTGATGGGCATACGCAGTCACGTCCCCAATCCCTGAATGAACGGATACACTTGTTAAGAAGTGCGTTGTTTGTGTATACAGCACCACCTTCACCCATTGTCATATGATGTGGTGGGTAGAAGCTGCTTGTTCCGATATCACCGATTGTACCTGTGAATTTTTCTTCACCATTGATTGTGTACTTAGAACCTAATGCATCACAATTATCTTCTATAAGCCAGAGATTATGCTTATCACAAAATGCCTTAACTGCTGATAAATCAAAAGGATTACCAAGTGTATGTGCAATCATGACTGCCTTTGTCTTATCTGAGTAAGCTTCCTCAAGCTTTGTTACATCTATGTTATACTGAGGAATAGTTACATCAACAAACACTGGTACTGCACCATACTGGATGGCTGGTGTTACTGTTGTAGGGAAACCAGCTGCTACAGTTATTATCTCATCTCCTCTTTTTACTCTTCTGTCACCAAGAAGTGGTGATGTAAGTGCCATGAATGCGTTAAGGTTTGCTGATGAACCAGAGTTTACTACTGATACATACTTAACATTAAGATATTCGCCTAGCTTCTTTTCAAATTCATCTGTGTAACGGCCTGATGTAAGCCAGAACTCAAGTGCTGAATCTACAAGGTTCATCATTTCCTTACTGTCATATACACGGCTTGCATAAGGAATTCTGTCGCCTTCCTTATACTTCTTCTGGTTGTGGTACTTCTTGCAATATTCATCTACCATTCCAAGAATTTCTTCTCTTGCTTCTAATTCATTCTTGTTTTCAAACATATTTTTCTCCATTTCATAATTTTAATCACATTATTTTTGTAACATATGATGCAAATACTAAAAGTATAAAACAACATTTCTACTTTCAGAAAATCTTTTTACATAATACACTCTAAACACCTAAGGCGGAATATAATATCACGAAAATAGTATTTTATTCCAAACTGTTGCTTTCAATTATTAGTCATTGAAAAACTCATCTATCTCTTTATCAAGACAGGCAACTACATCTCCGCCAGAAGCATATACCTTTGACCATTCTACTGACTTTTCTATAGCCATATCAAAGTTCCATCTTGGCTTCCATCCGAATGTTGTCTTTAACTTAGAACAGTCTAACTTTAGGAAGTTAGCCTCATGTGGGCCACCATCATACTTGTTTATCCACTTAAGTCCTTCTCCCCATTTGTTACAGAATGTATCAACAAGTGTTCCTGTTGTTATGCAGTCACTTTCATCAGGTCCTACATTATATAAGCCTGCATATTTCTTATCACTGTACTGCTCCTTTGCAATCATAAGATAAGCGGCAAGCGGCTCAAGTACATGCTGGTATGGTCTTGTTGAATGTGGATTACGCACAATTATATCTTCCTTCTTAACTGCCGCTCTCACACAGTCAGGAACGATTCTGTCATTGGCGAAATCTCCTCCGCCTATAACATTACCTGCTCTTGCTGTTGAAACTGCAACATCCATGTCATTGAAAAATGAATTGATATAGCTGTGTGTTACAAGCTCTGAACATGACTTACTGTTAGAATATGGGTCATATCCGTCAAGCGGCTCATTTTCCCTGTAACCCCATGCCCATTCATTATTATGGTATACCTTATCTGTTGTTACATTAAGGAACGACTTTACACATGGGTTAAGTCTTACACATTCGCATATATTTACTGTACCCATGACATTAGTTTCATATGTGTATACAGGATCCTTATAAGAGTCCCTTACGATTGGCTGTGCTGCAAGATGGAGCACTATCTCTGGCTGTGTTTCTTCAAACACTTTCTTTAAGTGTTCAAGGTCTCTTATATCACCGATTACTGAATTAATGTTATTCTCTACATCTGCCATAGAGAAAAGGTTAGGTGTTGTTGGCGGTACAAGTGAATATCCTGTAACCTGTGCTCCTGCCTTTACAAGTATTCTGCAAAGCCATGAACCCTTAAAGCCTGTGTGTCCTGTTATAAGAACTTTTTCCCTTTATAAAAGCTTAAATCCATTTTTGTATATAACCTTTCTGAATTTCTTTTTAAGAATTTATGTCATGCATAAATAAATTCTTGTACATAAAAATTACTATGAATTTTTATGTTTACCACTTCTTCCAAGGTGCTGTACCCGTTGCAAGATACTTCTCAAGCATATCCATCTCTCTCTTATTATCCATGCACTGCCAGAAACCCTTATGCATATATGACATAAGTTCTCCTTCCTTGGCAAGTTTTTCAAGTGGTTCTTTCTCAAACACAGTATCATCACCCTCTATATAATCAAATATTTCCGGATTAAGTACCATATATCCTGCATTGATAGGTGCACCATCCATATGACTCTTTTCCCTGAATGACTTTACCGCATTATCACCACCGATATCAAGAACACCCTTCTGCTGCTCTAACATAACTGCCGTAAGTGTAGCTATCTTGCCATGGCTCTTATGGAATTCCACGAGCTTTGATATATCAACATCACATACGCCGTCACCATAAGTCATGAGGAATGGCTCATTACCTACATACTTCTGTACTCTCTTTATTCTTCCACCTGTCATAGTGTTAAGTCCTGTATCAACAACAGTTACCTTCCATGGCTCACAGTGCTGCTCATGGATTATCATATCGTTAGTTCCTTTAGTAAAATCAAAAGTTATGTCGCTGTTATGAAGGAAATAATCTGCAAACCATTCTTTAATCACATACTGCTTATAACCTGCACATATGATAAACTCATCAAATCCATAATATGCGTATTCCTTCATAATATGCCAGAGAATAGGCTTTCCACCTATCTCAATCATTGGCTTTGGTTTAAACTGGCTTTCTTCACTTATTCTTGTTCCGAAACCGCCTGCTAATAATACGACCTTCATTCTTCTCCTCCTGTCTTTAATCCCTGTCAGAACTTCTCCAATACTCAAGAGTTTCCTTAAGAGTATGTTCTAATGATATATGTGGCTCCCAGCCTACTTCCTCTTTGATCTTACTTATATCTGGTTCTATGATAGGAACATCTACAGGACGTAATTTATTCTCATCAACTTTTACCTCTATATTCTTATCTGACATAGATACTATCTTGTTAAGAATATCTTGTATAGCTACTGCATGACCTCTTCCCACATTGTAAGTCTCTCCTCTTTTTCCACCCTTTACCAAAAGAGCATATGCCTTTACGACATCCCTTACATCTGTGAAATCACGCTTTGCACTTAAGTTTCCTACATATATCACAGGTTCCTGTTTTCCTTTTTCAATATCTGCAACCTGCTTACAGAAATCTGCAACTACAAACACAGGTGTCTGGTTTGGTCCTATATGGTTAAACGCCCTCACCATCATAATATCAAGACCATATGCATCTGAAT
>JBNMGS010000193.1:0-4427 GCA_050872365.1 Lachnospira sp. | reverse complement strand
TAATGATACCGTGGTCACAATATAAGCATAAAAGTGCAATAATAATACATAACATTCAATTAATTAAAAATATACATAGAGCTGTCACTATGCGAACATATACGCCACAACATCACACAGATAAGTAAATATCATTATTATATCATTACTTATCTGTATGCAATCTGTATACAATCTGTATCTAACGTATATCACTCTTATAGCAACAGCTCCATATCTAATAAATCTCTTTATACTATTATGCTGATTGTATATTCAAAGTTCTTAATACAGCATATGGTATTTAGTTATTCTTATTATTAATATAATTAACAAGTCCCTCTGCTTTAATAATCTTCTGCATGAATTCAGGGAATGCCTGTCCCTGGAATGTCTGACCTGTTGTCTTGTCTGTGATAACACCACTATCAAAATCAATAGCCACATCATCACCTGCATTAATTGCTTTGGCAGCTTCTGGACATTCTATAATAGGAAGTCCAATATTGATTGAATTTCTATAGAATATTCTTGCAAATGTTTCTGCTATAACACAGCTTACTCCTGCTGCCTTTATAGCTATAGGAGCGTGCTCTCTTGATGAGCCACAACCAAAATTCTTGTTTGCTACAATTATATCTCCTTTTTTTACATTCTTAACAAAATCCTTATCTATATCCTCCATACAATGAGTGGCAAGCTCAGCTGGATCAGAAGAATTAAGATATCTTGCAGGAATAATAACATCTGTATCTACATTATCGCCGAATTTAAATACTCTTCCTTCTGCTTTCATATAATCCTCGATTCCTGTGTATCTATACACAATTATAATTATTGATAACTATCTGTATGTATCTCTGACACAATTCAGTAATACAATGACAAATATTATAATCCAAGCTCTGATGGCTGGCTTATCTTACCTGTAACCGCACTTGCCGCTGCAACTGCAGGACTTGCAAGATAAATCTCTGAGTCTACGTGTCCCATACGTCCAACAAAGTTTCTGTTTGTTGTCGATACGCATCGTTCACCCTCAGCAAGTATACCCATATATCCACCAAGACATGGTCCACATGTAGGTGTGCTTACAACTGCTCCAGCCTTTATAAATGTCTGTACAAGGCCTTCTTCTATTGCCTGCATATATATCTTCTGTGTTGCAGGAATCACGATTACTCTTAATCCCTTGGCAACCTTTCTGCCTTCTAATATCTTAGCAGCACATCTTAAATCATCTATACGTCCGTTAGTACATGAACCAATAACAACCTGATCTATCTTAATATCATCTATAGAATCAACTGTATGTGTGTTCTCTGGAAGATGTGGGAATGCTACTGTTGACTTAATTGTAGAAAGATCTATATCATACACCTCATCATATTCTGCATCATCATCAGCTGTATATTCAACAAATGGTCTCTTAGAATGTTCTTTCATATATTCCCTTGCAAGATCATCAACCGGGAAGATACCATTCTTTCCACCAGCTTCAATAGCCATATTGGCAATAGTAAATCTGTCATCCATAGTAAGTGTTGATACACCCGGACCTGTGAATTCCATAGACTTGTAAAGTGCACCATCAACGCCTATCATACCGATAATATGAAGAATTACATCCTTACCACTTACCCACTTATTAAGCTTTCCTGTAAGATTAAACTTAATAGCAGAAGGAACCTTAAACCATGCCTTACCTGTTGCCATACCTGCTGCCATATCTGTTGAACCTACACCTGTAGAAAATGCACCAAGCGCTCCATATGTACATGTATGTGAATCAGCACCTATAATAACATCACCAGCTACTGTAAGCCCCTGTTCTGGTAAAAGTGCATGTTCAATACCCATCTGGCCTACTTCAAAATAGTTAGTAATATCATGCTTTGCTGCAAACTCTCTTACGCATTTGCAATGCTCTGCTGACTGAATATCCTTATTAGGAACAAAATGATCTGGTACAAGGGCTATCTTATCCTTATCAAAAACTGTCTTAACAGTCATCTTATCCATCTCATGTATAGCAACTGGAGATGTAATATCATTACCAAGGACAAGATCTAAGTCTGCCTCTATCAACTGTCCTGCTTTAACTTCAGGAAGACCTGCATGCGCTGCAAGTATCTTCTGTGTCATAGTCATTCCCATTATACTTTATCCTCCTTATTTAACAGTAATATTATTATTTTACAGTATATTAATATATATTGCAAGATATTGCACGTAAGCCATAAAAAAGCCATAAAAAAGCCATAAAAAAGTGTGTGCTTGCATGCAATTCGATGTATAGTATACCTTAGTGAACCACACTACGCCGAGAAAGTAACAATTCACTATGCGAAGCTAGCAAATTAGCGGATTTAGATGTGAAGTCAGATTACAGAAAATCGTAGGATTATCATTTCAATGTATACTTAAATGTTATATTACCATGTTCCACTGACACATCCGCATATGCTCCGCTTATTACCGGCATAGATGGTGGAAGATGCCCTATATCGGCATCCATAATAACTGGAACGTTATGTCTTCCTGCTATTTTAAGCACAGCACTATACTGGTCAAGTCCCATCATCTCCTGACCAAACACAAGTGGTCTTCCTATAACAAATGCCCTGACATACTTAAACCACCCTGCCTTTTCCATCTGCCACATTGCACGTCTTATGGCAAACACATTAAGATCGCAGCTCTCAAGAAACCATATTATTCCATCGTTCTTATATTTTTCATTGAACGCATTTACATAGTCATATTCTGTACCGGTAAGATTTACCAGACAGTCCATACAGCCTCCAATAAGTCTTCCATTTACATGTATGCCTGTATTCTCATCCATATTGCCAACCGGAGTATCATATTCTTTATTGCCATTGAAGCATCTTAAAATCTTTTTTTCTGTGAGATTATACTCTGGTGTCGGATTATCTTCACTCTTTAAAGATTCTTTTTCCCACATATCATAGCCGCTGACTGTAAGACATTTACCAGCAAGGACATCCAATGCATTCTTCTGTGATTCATGAAGTCTGTCAGCCCCAAATGCTGCGGCACATGGTCCGTATATACTTGCTGTGTCGGCTATAGTATTGAGAAGGAATGTGAAATTAGTGTTGTCGGAATAGCCCATAAACCACTTTGGCTTTGATGACCTTATCTTATCCCAATCAACATACTCCAGTATCTCACACATTAATTCTCCACCACCACATGATATGAGTACATCATTATCATGTGAGGCATACATATCACCTAATTCCATCCCGCATAGCTGCGGAGTATTGCTTATACCAACTCCTTTTGCCTCATATACATTAGGACCGTTATCTATCAGATAGCCCATCTTAATTAATCTGTCCTGTGCCTTTTTAAAGCCTGTAATATAAGGCTCCGTTGCACAACCAAAAGATGGTGCAACGAAGCCCACAGTTCCTCCCGGCACAAGAAAATCCGGGTATTTCATACTAATCCTCATTCCTGCACACTTTTTTATAATGAATTTGTGTCAAGTGTGCACAGACACAAAAATACCACGTGTGAAAATCCGTTTTCACACCATCTCATTTTTATAATTATAAAAGTTTTTTCATCTTACCTACTGCATTAGTTTCTATAATTGTTTCACAGTTTTCCTTAATCCACAATACGCGTTCTTCTCTGTCTGAGTCTATTTTTCCATACTCGCTTATGACATTACATATCGTTGTATATCTGTCCTTTGAGCATCTGCCCTTTTCAAGTACAAGATAATACATATCATTTTTCTTATAAAGACTGTTAGGTACACCCCATATCTTGGGGCATATATAACACATCTGCTCAAAATCTTCAAAACTGTCAAAACTATATACAGCAAATCCAACAGTAACAACCTTACTTATATGCTTTCCATTGGCATTATTATTATTATAAAGACTATCAGGATTGATTGATGAGCTGTTATTATTTTCATTCTTCATTTCATCAAATATATCCTTTATCTTGTCAAATGCTGTAAATTCAGCTGCTTTTGCTTCATCGCCGGGATTCTTTATAACATTGCCTTTGGTATCATCCGGCTTATATGAAGAAAATGCCTTAGCTGCTCTTTCCCCGACCTGTCTTAGCATATTGCCGAAATCATCTTTTCCAGAAGATACTGTAAGAAGTATGGAATGGTCTGGCTGTGGTGCAAGCTGAAGAGACATAACTCCTCCATTCATCTCTACATCTATGTTCTTAGCCGCTTCCTCCATAACAACTTCCAGCAGATTATGTATCTTATCTGTATCATTCCGGAAGAAATCATCTAATGTTATATCATTATCCTCAAGATCTTCTTCCAAAAGCAGACACTGAAACTTGTTGTCATCTATCTTTTTAAACTCCATATATCATTCCTCTATTCTTTGTCTAAGCTCTTATTATTTTATAAGCCATTTAATAATAACATATATTTC
>JBNMGS010000192.1:0-4434 GCA_050872365.1 Lachnospira sp. | reverse complement strand
GTTATATACTTTATGATTAACATTGTGAATAATTATAAGATAGCGGTTACGCTTATGATAGCTGTACTTTTATGTGAATATATGCTGTATAGCAGAATGCAGTATAACAGTGCATTTAATAGTCTTAAGTATATTAATGTATTTAATGTTATATTTCCAGGAGGCTCTTATTTTATGTATGAGAACTGGGGAAGAGATGGCTTTATAACAGATATATGTACAACAACGTGGATTCTTACAGCTGTTTTACTTGCTGTCGGACTAATCGGAAATGTGATGGCATATTCTATGAAATACACAATCAGACGAAAGAGTATCATAGAAAATGTTATTAACAGGCTAAGACAGGCTAATCAGAAGCTTGTATCCAGAATGCCTTTGTATGGGATTGAAGCATATAAAATGCTGATAGTGCAGAGAGGACTTCTTTTTATACTGGTTGGAATATATCTTTTTATGTCTGCCAAGATTATGAGAGGTGTGGATTATAGCAGTAATAGTAAAAACTATAAGCTTAACAGCTTTTATGAGGAATTCGATGGACATGAGGCGGATAAGGAGGCCAGTGATTATATAGAGGCATTAAGAAATGAGGCTTTACAGGTCAGGGACAGTGAGGAAGCTGGCTCTTATGAGAAAGGCAGTGCTTCAAAGCTTCTTACGGCAGTGGACATAATGCAGAGTGAATATGAGTATGTAAAAAATATAAAAGAATCCCGCAAAACAGCAGCGGTTATAGTTAATCCATATAACTATGACGATATACTAGGAAGCAGGTTGTTTTCTAACACTGAAACAATGAATCTGATAGCTGTCGTCATCATTATATTGATAGCAGCAGGTGACTATGCCTTTGAGCGGCAGCAGGGAATGCTTATGCATTTAAGAACAGCAGGAAAAAGAAAGAAGTTGTGGTGGATTAAGCTCTTAAAGATTGTTATACTGGCGGTTATGATATGGGGTATATCAACAGGCATTAATATATATAATATAACATGCCGTTATAGTTATAACCAGATTGATAAAAGCATATTGTGTCTGCAGAAGTTCGCGGATTTCCCATGGGATATAAGTATATGTTCGTATATTATCCTGTGTTATGCCTACAGGCTGCTATGGCTCATAGTCATAGCTGTAATAGCATATATGGTATCATACAGATTCAGTTATAAGATGTCAGTAATTATATCATTGTGTATACTCATCCCACACGTGTTATATGTGCTTGGAGTAGGATTGGCAAAGAAAGTGTCAATAATAGCCGGGATGGATATAAACAGGATGTTTGCTACATACGGGTATGGGGTAAAGAGCGTGCTGTTATTTATCATAGTATTTATGATTATGGTAATAATGCTTGTGTGTAATTACAGAAAAACAGCAGAATAGTGTATTGTAATGTAAGGCTGTGATGGCGTAAGGAATAATGCCATTGCAGCTTTTTGCCCCTTTAATCATTATATAAATAGATATCTAAAAACCAGTAAAATTGAAAAATGTAAAATTGGTAAAATTGAAAAGATGTAAAATTGGATGGATTGTAAAAATCTTAAAAGATGGTTGATGTGAAAAAGTTCAAAAAGCTGTCCCAATCGTAAAGATTCGAATAGCCGTCCCAATTGTAAAGATTCGAATAGCCGTTTAAATTGCAAAGATTTAAATAGCTGGATTAATAAAAAATGAAACTGAAAATTGAGAGAATGGTGTGTGAATGTTATAATTAGATTGAATAAGTTGTGCAACAATACAGCACTCCGCGTACATAAGTTAAAGCAGTTAAGAGAAAAAGCATATGTAAAAATAAGAAATGAGGATTTATATGTTCAATCTTGAAGAAGAGTTAAAAAAGCTTCCGGATAAGCCGGGAGTATATATTATGCATGATAAGCATGACACTATAATATATGTAGGTAAGGCAAAAATATTAAAAAACCGTGTGAGACAGTATTTTCAGAGCAATAAGAACCACTCTGCAAAGGTTGTACAGATGGTTTCACATATAGCATATTTTGAGTATATAGTTACGGATTCTGAGCTTGAAGCGCTTGTGCTTGAATGTAATCTTATTAAGGAACACAGACCAAAGTATAATACGATGCTTAAGGATGATAAGAGCTATCCTTTTATAAAGGTGACGGTAAATGAGGCTTATCCAAGAGTACTGTTTTCAAGAACAATGAAGCATGGTACAGGAAAGTTTTTCGGACCATATACATCGGCAGGTGCGGTAAAGGAGACTATAGAACTTTTATGCAAGTTGTATAAGGTAAGAACCTGTAACAGAAGGCTTCCAAAGGATATAGGAAAAGACAGACCATGTCTTAACTATCATATAGGACAATGCAATGCACCATGTCAGGGTATGGTGAGTGAAACTGAGTATAAAAAAAATATAGATTCGGTTATAAGCTTTCTTAACGGTAACTATTCAGAGATAATGAACGAGCTTAACAGTAAGATGATGGACTGCTCTGAAAAGATGGAGTATGAGGAGGCAGCAAGATACAGAGACCTTTTAAATAGTGTTAAGCAGATAGCACAGAAGCAGAAAATTACGGCTGATGATGCTACTGACAGAGATGTAATAGCCTGTGCCATGGATGCAGAGGATGCAGTTGTACAGGTATTCTTTATAAGACAGGGTAAACTGCTTGGAAGAGAGCATTTTCATATGAAGGTTGCCACGAATGACAGCAGGAGTGTGATATTATCGCAGTTTATGAAGCAGTATTATGGCGGAACTCCATACATTCCTAATGTAATTATGACACAGGAAGAAATCGAAGATGCAGATGTTATCGCAGAATGGCTTGGAAGCAGAAAGAAAAGAAAGGTATCAATCATAACACCTAAAAAGGGTGATAAGGAGCGTATGGTTGAGCTGGCACATAAGAATGCACTTATGGTTCTTACCAAGGATGCTGAGAAGATTAAGCTTGAGGAGAAGAGAACAACAGGTGCCATGAAAGAAATAGCTGACTGGCTTGGACTTAAGAACTTAAAAAGGGCAGAGGCTTATGATATATCTAATACAAGCGGTGTGGAATCCGTAGGTTCCATGGTTGTTTTTGAAGATGGAAGACCAAAAAAGAATGATTACCGTAAGTTTAAAATAAAGACAGTTAAGGGACCTGATGATTATAAGAGTATGAGGGAGGTACTTACAAGACGTTTCCAGAGAGGCATGAGAGAACGTGCTGGTGAAGAGGAGTCAAGAGGTTTTTCTGTATATCCTGACCTTATCATGATGGATGGTGGACGAGGACAGGTGAATATAGCGCTGGAAGTGCTGTCAGAGCTTGATATACACATTCCTGTATGCGGTATGGTTAAGGATGATAACCATAATACAAGAGGTCTGTATTATAATAATGTGGAGATACCGATTGACCGCCATAGCGAGGGGTTCAAGCTTATAACACGTGTACAGGATGAAGCCCATAGATTTGCCATAGAATATCACAGGTCGTTAAGGAGTAAGCTGCAGGTTAATTCTGTTCTTGATGATATAGAAGGAATCGGGCCGGTTAGAAGAAAAGCACTTATGAAACATTTTCTTGATATAGAAAAGATACGTTCGGCAAGTGTAAGTGAGCTTATGGAGGCAGAAGGCATAACGGAGAATGTTGCACAGAATATATATAAGTATTTTCATTGAGTATGAATTTACTGTTTAGTGATGTCAACGTTAGTTGACGAACGGACGATATAAGGAACTGAAAGGCTGTCGCCAGTAATACTTCTGACACCAGAAAGCTAGTCCAGTTACTTCTAATACTTTCCATAAAAGTTTTCTCTATGGACGCAACCGCTCATACGAAATATCCGATTGAAGCTTCTGGCATCGTTGATGCATGCACACTTGCTTTTCTCATATATGATGTCGTCCGTTCGCCAACCGAATGTGTGCTAAACAACAATATATTTGAAGAAAATCTTTTAATATTAGAGGCACTGTGTTACACTTATATAAGATAATGTAAGTGTCGGAAGTATAAAAGTCGTTTCTGTTTTCAGAAAATCTCTTTTGCTTAAGATACAGTAAACATCGAAAGTGAAATAAAATGTTGTGAATATGACATTCAATATGTACGCATGTGTATACATATGGTAAAAACATAAATGTAAAATAGGATAACATTAATCAAATATATAATAATTAATAATTGCGGCATTGTAGGTAAAGACTTAAATGTGCAGGATAGGAGCAGTATATGAACGGTAAAGAAAGAGTTAATTTATCCAAAGTAATCGAAAAGATGAATCTTGTTAATCTCACTCCAGATATAGATGTTAAGGGAATATGGATTCATGTGCCAGAGTTTAACAGGCCAGCACTTCAGCTGACAGGTTTTTATGACCAGTTTGATAATGACCGTATACAGATTATAGGCAATGTGGAATACTCATATCTTAAGAGCCTTTCAGATACAG
>JBNMGS010000191.1:0-4476 GCA_050872365.1 Lachnospira sp. | reverse complement strand
ATGCATTTGAAGTGTTTGAGCTTCTTATGGAGGCAGTCAGGGCGGCAGGTTATGAGCCGGGAAAGGACATATACTTTGCAATGGATGCCGCAGCTTCAGAGCTTTACAATACAGAAAGCGGATTATATGAGTTTCCAAGAGAGTATCAGGCATCACATAACAGAAGCTTATGTTCGTGCGGGAATTCATCTGATAATGGTATAGAAAATGTAGATAAACCGGATAAGATAGTTTCTCCTGATTTGCCGGACACAGTCAATCCAACTGGCGATATTAAGCGTAATAGCAGGGAACTTGTCGATTATTACTCTAAAATTGTCGACAAATACCCTCTGATATCAGTAGAAGACCCACTTAACGAGGAAGATTGGGAAGGATGGAAGTATATCACAGACAAACTTGGCAGCCGTATACAGCTTGTTGGTGATGACCTGTTTGTTACAAATACAGAAAGGCTTAAGAAAGGTATAGAGTCCGGCTGTGCCAATTCTATTCTTATAAAGTTTAATCAGATAGGAACTCTTACGGAAACGATTGAAGCAGTTAAGATGGCACATCGTGCTGGTTACACAGCCATATCAAGCCATCGTTCCGGAGAAACAGAGGATACAACAATAGCAGATATGGCGGTCGCCCTTAATATGGGGCAGATAAAAACAGGCGCACCATCAAGAGGAGAGCGTGTCGCGAAATATAACAGACTGTTACGAATAGAAGATGAGCTCGGAGCAGCAGCGGTATTTCCGGGAATAAGTGCGTTTGCAGGAATTAAGAAAGAAGAACATTGAAATTAGTAGAAGTTAAAAGTCAGAAGGTTAGACCAAGCGGCGCTAGTTTAGTATGATGTTGCATTGGAATTAATAAAAGTTAAAAGTCAGCTTAAATGCCGGAAGGTGTTTCAAAAATAATGTGTGAAACTTTATTTCCGAAACACCTTCTGGCGTTTAAGTATGTGTTAGTTATTTTTTATTATCCGAAGCTATATTTTAAAAAATTATTACGAAATTCATATCTTTATGCCTTTATACCTATAAATGAGCAAATACAGAAAATGCACAAAAATAATTTGCTTTTATTTGTATCTTAGATACATTCAATAGATTATGAAAAATCTGTTTTTCTAATGCGGAAATACTTGTGCAATATTTTAAATGTGCTCATTTATAGATATGTAAAAAGAATTCGCCTACAAGGTTCTAAATTCACATTATTATTTATAGATAAAAATTTCTGTTTATTCCATTATCTATGGTTGTCACCCCATTTTCATTATAGTATCAATAAACACCCTGTTCAGCTCATCCCAGCTTTCTGTGCGGTCATCCTTCATATTTTCAATAAGTGCCTTATAATAACTTAATCCATTTTCAATATAATGATTGATTTCATCAATTCTTGGTGCTTTGTCAGCCTCCGACATAGCTATCTTTTTGGCAAGAAGTCTGTCTATGGCGGGTGTTATGTTTTCATCCATAACACATCTTAACTCATCAAAAAGTACCGGTGGTGGACACTTCTTTTCCTCTATCCAGTGGCATGCAAGAAGAGGTCTTAAAACATAAAAATACTTTTTATACTTTACATTATCATCAAGCAGATATTCGTGGTAATTCTTATTTGCAGTGCCATAATAGTGGTACATGGCAGATTTGCACGAAAAATAATTCTGCACATTTGCATAAATATACTGCCACGTAGGGGTTGTATAATATACAACAGGAGAGTTTGCCCATTCAAAAAGAGTTGCATTGGACTTGTGGAATAGCTTTAAGGCTTTCTTTAAGTCCCAGCCATTAATATCAAGCACCTCATTTAATTCCCAATCGATGTAATCATCAGGTTCATTAAGAATAAGATAGTCCATGGAATTGCGTACATATATAAAGCGCACATCATAGTCACTGTCTGGTGAAGCAAAGCCCCAAGCGCGGCTTCCCGACTCTATTGCATGAAGAATAGTTACATTTTCCTTATCCTCTATTTCCTTCAGCTTTTCGACAATGACATTCTGGATGTCGCAGTCTTTATAATCGTTATCAGCACTAATATGATTATTATCAGCATTATTATAATCGTTATCAGCCTTATTATAATTGCTGGCAATATCGTTTGGTTTTGAAGATATATCATTGTTCATATTAATATGCAGTATAGTATTTATATCCATATGGCGATACTATACATCCTCCTTTCTATTAATAACCCTCTCATTCACCGACATAACATATTCCTCAACCGCCTTCATATCCGGTTCGTCAGGAAGAATTGTGTTCTGGGCGGCATAGTGAAGCTTTTGTTCATATTCAGATAATACATCATAAAATGCTTCATTAAATGTGTGGTTTTCATTCTGGAATTCACCGTTTCGTATGCTCATAAGAAGTGACTGCTCTTTTTCACGGAAAGTATTGATTTCACCTTTTTCAAGAATATCAATAGCCATCATAAAAAGCCTTATCAGGTGCATGGCATGTTTGTTCAGGTGCTTGTCGTCTTTCTTTTTGTTGCGTTTGCCAAGCTTGTCATAATCGCGCACGACATTATTCATTTCGCTTAACATTCCCTTGTAGTCGCGCAGCGGATAGTGTGAAAGGCTGGCATCAATAAATATTTCCGTGTCGAATTCGGGATTGACCGCCTTATCTATGTATATGTTAAGAGAACCATTATCAAATGAATTGTAAGCTGAATTAAAACGGTACATAGTATTTTTGACAGAGTTAAATATGTGCATTTCCTTTTCGGATTGTGGATAAGAGGCCCTTGCAAGCGCATTTTCAAGTCTTCTAAGCTGTGCATCGGCATACCCGCCAAATGACTGGATGGCACGCTTTGACAAAAACATATTTCTGTTATCAAGCAGCTCCTCACCAAATGAATTAAGATAAAGATAATGCTGTCTGTTTAATCCTAGCAGTTCGATAGTGTTGGGATTGCAGTTAAGAAGCAGCTTTATAATCTTATTAAATGTATAGATAGTGGTGTCAGTATTGTTATCTACATACTGTTCATATTCGGACAGACCGATAAGGTCAGACCTGCGGTTAAGGGCAATGCCTCTTACATCAATATCACTTTCATCGTTGTTTGTCCCATAAGAATAGCTTCCGGCAAGCCCAAGCAGGATAACATTCTTTCCAAGATGTTCATCGGTATTTAGAAAGCTGTATTCTGGCTGGTTTAAAATGTTATTGATATCTATCATTTTTCCTCCATATTAAAATATGTTTGATTAAAATGTTAATAAATGAGCAGATACAGAAAAATGCACAAAATACAATTCTCCCCGCAATCTTAATTACAAGAGTGAAACAATATTAAGTCCGCTCGTCTTAGAAAGGTCAACATATTCATCCCCGCACTGTACTATAGGCTGGTGGAGGGCATTGTCATTGATAAGAACAACCTTTCCTGTGCGGCCATCGGATAACTTGACATTAGTTCCAATATAAGAAGCCACCACATTTTTAAGAAATGGAATAGCATATACAGGGTCAAACTTAGTAAATGCATCCTGATACATCATCTTGACAACCTCAAATGGGCATATGGATGCGCGGTACACACGGGTTGCAGTCATGGCATCATATACGTCTGCGATAGTGATAATCTTTGCAACAGCAGGAATATCAGCACTTTTAAGTCCAAAAGGATAACCGCTTCCATCACATTTTTCGTGATGTAAAAGAACCGCCTCTTTAACAGGAAGTGGAAGGTCTTTGTCCTTAAGCTGCTCATATCCAAGATTAACGTGATGTTTCATAATCTCGTATTCGTTATCAGTGAGCGCGCCCGGCTTGTTAAGTATCTTGTCAGGCACAAGAAGCTTGCCGATATCGTGAAGAAGTCCGGCGAGAGTAAGAATTTTAATATTCTCATCACTGAAGTTAAGCCACTTGCCGATAATAGAAGCTATGAGGGCAACATTGACTGAGTGGACATATGTAAGGTCATCCTTGTTCCGCATAGCGTGAAGCATATCAAACATCTGCAAAGAGTTGCGGGCTTCGGAAACGATATTCATAGTATCTGATACCATCGAGTCGGTGTCTATAGACTCGTCAGATGTCAGAAATGAATTAAGGTTATCTTTTACAGCATCAACATTATGGTTGTATTCTGATTCAAACTGCTTATATTCCTCAGAACTACGCACTTTCTCATAATAGTTGGTATTTTCCTTATCAGCATTGATGGAAGCTGCATTTCTTTCTGCCTGCGAAGCGGAGTCTTCATCTTCATTATAAATGTTAATCTCAAGCACATGAAGACCTGATATCTTTGCAATAAGCGAAGGCGTGAGTACGGTGTCCTTAGGTGCAAGCATAGAGCCATCACTTAATATTATGTCGCGCGAAAGCTTCATTCCGGCATGTGCATCAAATATAAATATAGTAATATCGTTCATAAAAACCTCCCGTTTTAGATACCTGCAGCAAAAAAGAAAATGCCCCAGCCGCTGTAAAAGTAAATAGT
>JBNMGS010000190.1:0-4517 GCA_050872365.1 Lachnospira sp. | reverse complement strand
GTGATACCGCCATCCTTGTTTCCTGGTGATGGATTTTCATAAATTTCCTGACCATTCTTAATGAGGTATTCCTTGAAGTCATTGATAAGATGAACTGTCTTCTCGAAAAGCTCCTCATTAGCACATCTGTTCATAAGAATAGTTTCTGCACCGAACATTTCTGGAACCTCTGTAAGAATAGTTGTACCACCCTTAGATACGAGCATATCTGAGAAAAGACCTACTGTTGGGTTAGCTGTGATACCTGATAAACCATCAGAACCACCACACTTCATACCAACGATAAGGTGCTTAGCGCTAACCTTTTCTCTCTTAAATGTAGCAGCATAATCCATAAGTTCCTTCATGATGCCTTCAGCAACTTCCTGCTCATTTTCTACATCCTGAACCTGTAAGAACTTAACTCTGTCTGGGTTAACTTCGCCAATATAGTCTTTAAGTACTTCGATACGGCTGTTTTCGCAGCCAAGACCAAGTACAAGTACTGCACCAGCATTTGGATGGTTGATAAGGTCAGCAAGTACGTGTCTTGTATTCTCCTGATCCTCTGTTACCTGTGAACATCCGTATGGATGTGGGAAAGCAACAACTTCATCAACGCCTTCTGGCTTGTTAGCTCTTGCTGTAGCTTCGATTGCTCTTGCTATGGAATTAACACAACCAACTGTTGGGATAATCCATACTTCATTTCTTACACCAACAGTACCATTCTCACGCATATATCCTTCAAAGAATGCCTCTTCTGTTGGTTCAACATCCTTATGTCCTTCTGGATTGTATGTGTATTCAAGAAGATCACCAAGTGCTGTTTTTAAGTTGTGTGTATGAACCCATCCACCAACTTCAATATCAGCCTGTGCATAACCGATTCTGAAACCATACTTTATAACTGCATCGCCTTTCTTTATAGGCTTTATAACGAACTTATGTCCCTGTGGGATATCTTCTATTGTAGTAACTTCTGTGCCTGCAACATTAAGTGTTGTGCCTTTAGCTATTGGCTTAAGAGCAACTGCAACATTATCGTCTTTATTAATCTTAATAAAATCCTGCATAACTACCTCCTATAATTATTATATTTGTATGACGTTAACAACCTACATCTTACATAACTTAAGGGCGGATGAAAACGAACACCCGCCCTTATTAATACTTTAAAATACGGTATAATCTAATACTGAAACAAGTTCAGCTAATAATAATGAACTGCTCTGCTAACAACTGCCAGTGCAGTTATGTCAGCTATTACAATTATGCTAATTCTTCATCATCAAGAGCTAAATCATTAACTACTGCTCTCATGCCTCTTTCTCTGATATCTGTGATATATCCTGTAATAACTTCTTCAAGGTCAAGAACCTTAGAAAGGTCTTCTCCACCAAAGAACTTAGTATTGCTTAAGTAAGCATGTGTGAATTCAGCTGGTGTCTTACCAGAGTTATCTCTGAAGAAATCAAGTACAGCCTTATCATCTGTAATGTTGTACTCTTCACCATTTCTGTTACCCTTTAATACAATACCGCCGTTGAACTCAGCTTCTGTCTGTGATGTATAGAAGCTCATAAGTGCTGCGATAGAGAATGTAAGGTACTTAGGAAGCTTGTTAAACTTCTTAACATATCCTAAGAATGAAGGAAGACATCTAGCTTCCCACTTAGATACAGAGTTAAGTGAAATGCTTAATAATCTGTGATCTACGAATGGGTTAAGGAATCTGTCGATAACAGCCTTAGCGAATTCTTCACAATCTTCCTTAGAAAGTGAAAGTGTAGGAATAACTTCGTTGTAAAGAGTTTCTTCCATGTACTTTCTGATTACAGGGTCTTTCATTGAATTTTCAACGTTGTCATTGCCTGCAAGGAAGGATGCTAATACGAAAGAAGTATGGGAACCGTTCAGGATTCTTACCTTTCTTTCCTTATATGGATGATGATCCTTTGTAAATACTACATTAAGTCCAGCTTCCTTGAATGGAAGTTCCTTCTCAAGCTGTTCAAGTGGAAGGTTAGAATCACTTTCTACAACCCAAAGACCGAATACTTCAGCTCTATCGATAAGCTGATCTTCATATTCCCACTCTTCGCAAAGCTTAGCAGCATCTTCTCTTGGATAACCTGGAACGATTCTATCAACAAGTGTTGGACAGAATGAGCAGTACTTGTTAACCCAGTCCTTGAATCCATCTTCAAGACCCCAAAGTTCTATAAACTTCATAATGCACTTCTTTAATTCAATACCATTATCAGCGATAAGCTCACATGGAAGTAAGATAAGTCCTTTATCAGCTGCTCCGTTAAACTTCTGATATCTCTTATAAAGAAGCTGTGTAAGCTTACCAGGATATGTCTTAGGAGGACGAGCGTTAGGATCGTTATCTGTCTCGTCATATACGATACCTGCTTCTGTTGTGTTAGAAACGATAAATCTAAGTGTTTCGCTTGTACCATATTCAATGTACTTATCATAATCTTCGATAGCTGCTACAGCATCAACTACAGATGTAATCTGACGTGTGATTTCCTTAGGCTGTCCATCTACGAAACCTCTTAACTGAAGTGTGTACTGGCATTCCTGATCGTGGAATCTGTCAAGTGTACCAAACTCGATTGGCTTAACGATAACAACGCCACCGTTGAAATCTGTCTTTTCATTAGTAACATCGAAGATATAATCTACGAATGCTCTAAGGAAGTTACCTTCACCAAACTGCATAACCTTTACAGGTCTGTCAACTGCATGTGTAATACTCTTGTTTAATCTCTGCATATTAAATCTCCTTTTTCTACAGGGTATCTTGTCCCTGATTATTAACCAGTAAATGGTATCTCGAAGTGCATGTAAGCGCTTTCATAATCTTTCACAAACTATGATATACTTAAATATGGTTTTCGTCAATATTTATTTTTGTATACATGACTTACTGACATGCAAAGCTATATAAAATCATATTCATCATTTTGCTTGTTGCCCACCATTTTCTTAATATTCAGATGAACCATGTGAATATGGCATCAGTCACTAACACATATACAACATAATATGTATGTTATTAGATACTACTTATTGTATATCTTTGTATATCTGAATCTGTATACAGAAGTACAATAAAAATACACTTACACACTTGCTTTTATAATAATAGCATTGTATAATCGCATTATCAACATGTAAGTGCTTACATTTAGCATTTTATGCACCCACAGGAGTCGGATATGAATATATATGATGTTTCCAAGAAAGCTGGTGTTTCCATTGCCACTGTTTCAAGAGTTCTTAACGGCAACGCCAAGGTATCTTTAAAAACTAAAGATAAGGTTCTTGCTGCTATTAAAGAATTAGATTACACACCTAATGTATTCGCAAGAGGATTAGGTCTTAATACAATGAAAACCATCGGTATCATGTGTATTGATTCGTCAGATATTTATCTTGCCAATGCTGTCTATTACCTTGAGCAGGAATTACGAAAGTACGGATATGATTCCATACTCTGCTGTACAGGTAAAGACTATAATAATAAGAAGAAATATCTGGAACTGCTCCTTAGTAAGCGTGTTGATGGTATTATTCTTGCCGGTTCACAGTTTGTTGAAAATACCAGTTCACATACTAACGATTATATTATTGATGCGGCTAAAGATATCCCTATAGTTCTCGCTAACGGATATCTGGATGCACATAACATATATTCCGTTATGTGCAATGATGAAATTGCTATTTATAATGCGACAAAACTCTTGATTAATAACGGGCATCGTAATATAGTCTATTTATATACAAGTAAGTCATATAGTGGTATGAACAAACATGCCGGTTATGAAAGAGCTTTAGACGAAGCCGGGATCGCTCTTTCATCTGATTACAGTCATCTATGTGGAAAGAATATATCTCACGCAAAGGAATATCTTAATGAATTATATGACAAAAAGCTTCCTTTCGATGCTGTAGTTACTTCTGATGACTCACTTGCGGCTGGTGCAGTTAAGTATGCACACTCCCACTCCATCAGTGTTCCTGATGAACTTGAGATTATTGGTTATAACAACTCGGTTCTTTCAATATGTACAGAACCAGAATTAACATCTATCGACAGCCACGTTGAACAGCTTTCAACCAAAGCCGTAGATGTTCTTATGAAGGTATTGTGCGGTGAAGATGCTGACAAACACAGCATCATAACTGCTGATATTATAAAACGCAATACAACACATTTTTAATTCACAGGAGGATTAAGAACTATGAAACAATTCATGGACAAAGACTTTTTACTTTCAACACCTACAGCACAGCATCTCTTCCATGACTATGCTGACAAGATGCCTATCGTTGATTATCACTGTCATATCAACCCTAAGGAAATCGCAGAAGACAGAAAGTTCGAGAATATTACACAGGTATGGCTCGGCGGTGACCACTATAAGTGGCGTCAGATGAGAACTAACGGTGTTGATGAGAAGTACATCACAGGTGATGCTTCTGACCGCGAGAAGTTCCAGAAATGGGCTGAGACTCTTGAG
>JBNMGS010000189.1:0-4519 GCA_050872365.1 Lachnospira sp. | reverse complement strand
TCTATATATTGTATGAATATTGCTTCGTGCGACAGTCCCATCTCTTTACGTATTTTATTTTTAATTGTAGTTTGATTATGATATCTTACAGTTTAGAATCTCAGTTCCGTATTACTGTGCTGCTAATCCTGTTGCGTAATCTGATACGTCTTCTGATAATTCCTCTACATCATCAGCATCATAATATGCTTTCAAAACTGCATCCTGAAGATTCTCTCTTGCATCCTTATTGATTGGGTGGGCAATATCCTTGAAGCCACCTTCAATTAGATGCTTACTTGGCATGGCTACAAACAATCCCTTATCGCCATCAATCACCCTGATATCATGTACGACAAACTCGTCATCAAAAGTAATTGATACATAAGCTCTGAGCTTTCCACTGCCAGCAATCTTCTTGACTCTAACATCTGTAATATTCATTTGTTACCCCTATCTGTCTTTTCAGACCTAATTTCTACTCTTAATAATATGATGGACTATCTTCAATAACAATCTTTATGCCATTCTCACCAACATATCGTGAATTGGCTTTAATAGTACTGTTACTTTCAACTATACAATTCTCAATATATGCATTATCTCCTATATATGCATTATTCATAATAATTGAATTCTTTACAACTGCATTATTGCCAATGTATATCTTCTTAAACAGCACTGAATTATCTACTGTTCCGTTAACTATACATCCGCATGAAACAAGGCTGTTTGATACATTAGCCCCATAATTATACTTGGCAGGTGGCAGATCATCAACTTTAGAATATATATCAGGATACTGCTTAAAGAAGTAGTCTCTTACATCCCTCTTTAAGAAATCCATATTGGTCTTATAATATGAATCCACTGAAGAAATATTATTCCAATATGTATCAAGCATATAACCATATATCTTCTTGATATTTCTGTATCTTACAAGAATATCTCTTACGAAATCATATCTGTCTTCTTCTGCTGCCTTCTCAAGAAGTTCAATAAGAAGACGTCGTCTTACTACATATATACCTGTTGATACTGTAGAAAGATTAGTCTCAAGCGGCTTCTCATCAATATCCGTGATACGTCCGTCATCTGAAAGTGCAACAACTCCATATCTTCCAATATCAGCTCTGTTATCAAGCTTCTTAACAACCATAGTAACGTCAGCCTTTTTCTCTATGTGATACTGAAGCACCTTATTATAATCAAGCTTGTACACACCATCACCTGATGCAATAACAACATAAGGCTCATGACTTGACTTAAGGAAGTCTATATTCTGATAAAGGGAATCTGCTGTTCCTCTGTACCAGCTGCTGCTCTCTGCTGTAATAGTAGGTGTAAATACATATAAGCCACCCTGTTTTCTACCAAAATCCCACCACTTAGATGAACTTAAATGTTCATTAAGTGATCTTGCATTATACTGTGTTATAACTGCAACCTTCTGTATATGTGAATTAGACATGTTGCTAAGTGCGAAGTCAATCGCCCTGTAACTTCCTGCAACAGGCATTGAAGCAATAGCCCGCTTGTTTGTCAGTTCACGCATCATCCTGTTGTTGCCGCCTGCTAATACTATACCTATCGCTTTCATTCTACTTCACCTGCCTTAATTATGATTCCACCGCTTGGCAATAATCCATCCGGATAATCCTGTGCTGTTGTAACGCCTGATATAGCTGTATTCTTTCCGACCTTAACTCCATCAGGAATAACTGAACACTCCCCAATCGTAACCAGTCCTGAATTGTATATCTTAGGGAACTTGACATTAGGTACTTCTTCACCAACACCAAGTTCTACGTTGTCACCAACAACTACTTCTTCAGCGATTATCGACTTGTTGACTATAGTATTCTTACCAATAACTGAATTATTCATAATGATAGAATCCCTGACAACCGCGCCTTCTTCAATAGTTACGCCTGAACCGATAACAGAGTTGTAAATCCTGCCATATACTTCTGTTCCATCGCCTACTATACTCTTTTCAATAAATGTATTATCTGCAACATACTGAGGTGGAATTGTATCTGTTCTTGTATATATCTTCCAGAATTCTTCATAAAGATTAAATACAGGAATTATATCTATAAGCTCCATATTAGCTTCCCAATATGAGCTTAATGTTCCAACATCTTTCCAGTAACTGTTATATTCATACGCAAATATTCTCTTATTATTGTTAAAGCAGTATGGAATTACATGCTTACCAAAGTCACATTCATTCTGATCCTTGAGCTTGATAAGAGCATCCTTTAACACGCTCCACTTGAATATGTATATACCCATAGAAGCAAGGTTGCTCTTAGGGTTAGCCGGCTTTTCTTCAAATTCTGTTATTCTGTTATCATCGTCAGTAACGACAATTCCAAATCTGCTGGCTTCCTCAATAGGAACTGGCATAGCTGCTATAGTAATATCAGCATTGTTTGCCTTATGATAATCAAGCATTATCTTGTAATCCATCTTATATATGTGATCACCCGAAAGAATAAGCACATATTCAGGATGATACTGTTCCATATATTCAAGATTCTGGTAAATGGCATTGGCAGTTCCTGTATACCATTCACTGCTTGTACTCTTCTCGTAAGGAGGAAGGACTGTGACTCCACCTACATTACGATCAAGATCCCATGGAATACCGATTCCTATGTGTGAATTAAGTCGAAGAGGCTGATACTGTGTTAATACACCTACAGTATCAATACCTGAGTTGATACAGTTGCTAAGTGGGAAATCTATTATTCTGTACTTTCCACCAAATGCAACTGCAGGCTTGGCTACTTTCGCTGTTAAAACACCTAGTCTACTGCCCTGACCACCTGCTAACAGCATAGCTATCATTTCTTTTTTAATCATGCTACCACCTCTGATGTTTAATTTACTATCTTAAGTTGTATAAATTATATCATATAATTTCAATTAAGTAAAAATAATTTTGTCAATTTTTGGTGATTTTTCATACAATTTATTTGACATTTTATTGTTACATTTTAACATATGTATTTTTCACAGAATTTCTGTTTTATTTTACATAGCTTTTATATGCAGTATACATTTTATGCTTATGAGCGTTAGTTTATTACCAAAATTCACCAGAAAGTTAAATCAGAAAGTTCATTTTATTTAATGTTTGAAAAATGCTTACATTAGGCATATAATCTCTATAGTATGATGTAAGTGGCAAAAGGCCAAAAAGTCATTCATGCTTGCATGAAATAACTTTTGAACTTGTGACCCGCCTAACACCGAAAATGAAATAAAAGGTACAAATACGCCTTTTTATGGGAGTTTGAGATGTTAGAGGATTGCGTGAATTGCAAAGCAATGGAGCAATCCGTATACATCGAATTGCACGCAAGTATGCATCGATGATGCTTTTTGACCCTTTAATCATATCATAATAATTGATAATAATAATTTAAAAATAATATTTAAAGAAAGAGGAACATCCTATGTTTAATATTGATTTTAACAGTCCAATACATGTGCACTTTATCGGTATCGGAGGTATAAGCATGAGTGGTCTTGCTAAGATTCTTCTTGACAGACACTTTACTGTTTCCGGTTCTGATGCACACGAATCTGAACTTACACGCGAACTTGTCAAAGATGGATGTCATATATCTTATCCTCAGTCTGCTGACAATATCACTGACGGAATTAATCTTGTTGTATATACAGCTGCCATTCATCCTGACAATCCAGAATTAAAAGCTGCTGTAAAAGCTGGTATTCCAACCATGACAAGAGCCGAGCTTCTTGGTCAGATTATGAAAAACTATCATACCGCCGTTAATGTTGCAGGTACACATGGAAAGACAACTACAACATCTATGATTACTGATATACTTCTTGCTGCTGACGCTGACCCAACTATATCAGTAGGAGGAATTCTTCACAGCATAGGTGGCAACATAAGAGTTGGAAAATCTGATTTGTTTGTTACGGAAGCCTGTGAATATACTAACAGTTTTCTTTCATTTAATCCTACATTAAACATAATACTTAATGTTAAAGCAGATCATCTTGATTTCTTTAAAGATCTTGATGATATACGTCATTCATTCAAGCTTTTTACTGAAAAGCTTCCATCTGACGGAACTTTAGTTATCAATACAGATATAGATGATTATGAGTATTTCTATAAAGATACTGACTGTGAAGTTATTACTTTCGGCTCCGATCCTGTTAAATCAATGTACAGTGCCACTGACATACAACATGATGAATACGGCCGTTGCTCATATACTCTTCTTATTAATAATAAGCCAGCAGAAACCGTACAGCTTTCCGTTCCGGGCGTACACAATGTATACAATTCACTTGCTGCCATAGCAGCCTGCATAAAGCTTGGAATATCTATGGATGCTATTCTTGATGGACTTAAGAACTTTACTGGTACTGACCGACGTTTTCAGAAAAAGGGGGTGTTTAATGGTGTAACAGTTGTAGATGATTATGCACATCACCCAGATGAAATAACTGCAACTCTTAATTCTGCCAAAATGTACCCACATAACAGAAT
>JBNMGS010000188.1:0-4576 GCA_050872365.1 Lachnospira sp. | reverse complement strand
CAACTATACCAGTATGGTTATCAGGATCGTCAGAACCAATAACATGAATATGTTCATAATCCTTAAGACCTTCCATAGCTATACGTGTAAGCGTTCTTTCTCTTTCTTCTATATATTCAAATCCAACTTCATTAATATACTTAATAGCAGCAGCAAGTCCAACTGCACCTGCTGCATTGACTGTACCAGCCTCAAACTTATGTGGAAGTTCAGCGTACACAGCACCATCTCTTGTAACAGAGTCAATCATCTCTCCACCTGTCATGAACGGCTCCATATTTTCCAAAAGCTCCTGCTTACCATAAAGTACACCGATACCCATAGGTCCCATAAGCTTATGTCCTGAAAAAGCAAGAAAATCTGCATCCATATCTTTAACATCTATCTTCATATGAGGTGCACTCTGTGCTGCATCCACTACCATAACTGCTCCAACCTCATGTGCCATTGCAGCAATTTTTTTAACTGGATTAACACATCCAAGTACATTGGACACCTGACCTACAGCCACTATCTTAGTGTGCTCGTTAATACCAGCCTTAAGTGTTTCATCTGTAAGTGTTCCATCTTTTTCACACTCAAGATATACAAGCTTTGCACCTGTCATTCTGGCTGCCATCTGCCATGGAAGCATATTGCTGTGGTGTTCCATAATAGAAACTGCTATTTCATCACCGGCCTTAAGATTATTAAGTGCATAACTGTATGCAACAAGATTAAGGCTTTCAGTTGTATTTCTTGTAAATATAATCTCCTTTGTAGAATCTGCATTAAGAAATGCCCTTACAACTTCTCTTGAATCTTCATATTCCTTAGTTGCTGCAAGACTGAGTGGATAAAAGCCTCTTAATGGATTAGCATTATTCTTTTCATAGAACTCTGCTTCTGCTTTAATAACGCATTCAGGCTTCTGTGATGTAGCAGCATTATCAATATATATTGTGTCATTATTCTTTATAAGTGGAAAATCATCCCTGTAATTATGACTCATATTTATCTCCATTCTATAATCTTTTAGTAGCAATTATATCACCATTTCAAAAACCTTTCTTGTAAATATACCGGCTTTTTCATCATCTGCATAATAAGCTACATTTCATGTCTGATTTTTTCAACTTTATCTATCACAAATCAAATTAATAAATAAGATTTTGATACCTGATGTTAATCTTCAGCAACCTCACCCAGCACCTTACGAAGCTGTTCATTAGCAAGCTGTTCAACCTTTTCGTCTTCAATCTTTCTTACTATAACTTCAAGTCTTCCCTTAGTCATAATATCTTCTGCTGCCTCTGAATCTATACCTCTTGCTGCAAAGTAGAATAAAGTCTCCGGATCAAGTTCGCCAATAGTTGCACCATGTGAACCATTGACATCTTCCTCTGCACAAAGAATTACAGGAATTGTTTTATTTACGACATCATCACCTAATAATAATACATTTTCAGTTTCAGCACCTGTTGAACCAGATGAACCATTCTTAACGTCACTAGTTCCCCTGAATACCTTCTTAGCTGCATCTTTGAGTGCTCCATCAACTCCTATCTCACAGTTAGTCTTCTTACCTATGTGATTTGATATAAGATTGATATCAATATTCTGCTTATCAACGCCAAAGTATCCTATATTACATATAAACTCTGACTTATTGCCTTTTAGGTCTGTTCTTATGCCATCATAAAGACTGCCTTCACCAAGGAATAACTGTACAAGCTCAAATCCTGCTTCGTCTGCACATCTGCTGCCTATATCGCTAAGTACATCCTGCTCCTTAGGCTGTAAGAATACCTGTACAAGCTTTACGTGGCTGTTCTTTCCAGCATCTATAAGAGTTCTGAATGCTGTATTGCCAGCTACTCCCTCGGTTCCCTTAAATGTTTCTATTATTGTAAATGTTATATCATCCTCTACATTAACAACAAGTTTTCCTGACTGATTAACCTTGTTGTCTTTTGCTTCTGAGTCATCTATATTGACATATATTACCTTATTATCAGCCTTTTTATCAACATTAATCACTAAAGACTTAATATTATCACCTGCAAATAAAACATCTGCTACTTCTCCTGCACCTGTTTTAACTGATGCACTTATATCTGCATAATCATTGTTCTGTGCATCATAAAATGCATCAACATATCCATCTGTTCCAATATTGCATGGAACAACCTCACTATCCCATGCAACCTTTGTATCATTCAGATTAAGCCAGTACCATGTCTTAGATGGAAGTGCATTTATCTTTAACTCACTAATATTACTCATCATACTCTCCATTCCTGTGTATATCCTATATACTATGCATTGCTCTATTGCAGCCGTTCTACCTATCGGCTTATATCTTAGCGCATATCCTATATATTATGAATAGCTCCCGTCAGAAGCGTAATAAACATAATTATAAATCTTTCTATATATAGATATTACACATATTTATATACTAATTAACCGATACTACCCTTCATCTCAAGTCTGATAAGATTATTCATCTCAATCGCATACTCAAGAGGAAGTTCCTTAGATACGTTATCAGCAAAACCGCTTACGATACATGCTCTTGCATCTTCTTCTGTCATACCACGCGACATAAGATAGAATACAGCCTCATCGCTTATGCTTCCAATCTGTGCCTCGTGACCTACGTTAGCCTTTCTTGTTCTGATATCCATAGCTGGTATAGTATCTGAACGTGATATAGAATCAAGCATAAGTGACTGGCATGAAACTGCTGCCTTTGTATTCTCTGCCTGCTTGTTTACTACAACTGAAGAACGGAAAGTGCTTACACCGCCATCCTTTGATATTGACTTTGTGTTAATATAAGAACTTGTGTTCTTAGCCGCATGTACTACCTTTGCACCTGTATCAAGATTCTGTCCCTTACCTGCAAATGTAATTCCTGTGAATTCCATTCTTGAACCTTCACCTTTAAGAATGCTCATAGGATAAAGATATGAAACATGCGAACCAAACGAACCTGATACCCACTCTATTTTTCCGCCTTCTTCTACTATAGCTCTCTTTGTATTCAGGTTATACATATTCTTAGACCAGTTCTCTATAGTTGAATATCTAAGCTTTGCATTCTTTCCTACAAAAAGTTCAACACAGCCGGCATGAAGGTTTGCTACATTATATTTAGGTGCTGAACATCCCTCAATAAAGTGAAGATCGGCTCCCTCATCTACTATAATAAGTGTATGTTCAAACTGTCCTGCTCCAGGTGCATTAAGTCTGAAGTATGACTGAAGAGGAATCTCAACTGATACTCCCTTTGGCACATATACAAACGAACCACCTGACCATACAGCACCATGGAGTGCTGCAAACTTATGGTCACTTGGCTTAACAAGCTTCATAAAATGTGTACGTACCATATCTGCATATTCACCCTTAAGTGCGCTCTCCATATCTGTGTATACAACGCCGAGCTTTGCAACATCTTCTCTTACATTATGATATACAAGCTCTGAGTCATACTGTGCACCAACTCCGGCAAGTGACTTTCTTTCTGCCTGTGGAATACCAAGTCTTTCAAATGTATTCTTAATATCGTCTGGAACATCCGACCATTTTGTCTTCATATTAGTATTAGGTCTTACATAAGTAACAATATTATCCATATTAAGACCTTCTATTGATGGTCCCCAGTCAGGCACCTGCATATTGTTGTATATCTGTAATGATTCAAGACGGAAATTCTGCATCCATGCCGGGTCATTCTTTTCCTTTGAAAGCTTTTCAACTATCTCAGGAGTAAGACCTGCATTTATTCTATATGCATCCTTTTCCTCGTCCTTGAAATCATATATATTCCTGTCTATGTCTTCAACATATGTTTTTTCTTTCATAGTTTTAAGGAACTCCTCTCTATATTTCATTCTTTCTGTCTGCATTATCCTGTTTTTTCATGTATTATTATTGTGGATATCCAGCTTATACTTATCACAATATATTAAACAATGTATTAATTTTCGTATTCTGCAAATCCTTCTGTATTAATCTTATCAACTAACGAAGCATCTCCAGTATCTATTATCTTACCTTCTATCATAACATGTGTATAATCAACTGATAAAGATTCAAGAATCTTAGTGCTGTGTGTGATAATAAGAAGACTTCCGTCACATCTCTTCTGATATTCCTCAATACCTGCTGAAACTGTTCTTACAGCATCTACATCAAGACCTGAGTCTGTTTCATCAAGAATTGCAAGAGATGGCTTTAACATAAGAAGTTGTAATATTTCAGCCTTTTTCTTCTCGCCACCTGAGAAACCAACATTAAGATCTCTTTCTGCGTAAGACTTGTCCATGTTAAGAAGTTCCATAGTCTTTTCAAGTTCCTTTTTAAACTCCATAAAACGTGTTCTCTTACCAGTCTTTAACTCAAGTGCATTTCTTATAAATGAACTGAGTGTTACGCCAGGCACCTCTAGAGGGTTCTGGAATGATAAGAATATTCCAGCCTTTGAACGCTCATTAACAGCCTCATTAGTTATATTCTTTCCATCAAACCATATCTCACCATTTTTAACTGTGTATCTTGGATTACCCATTATTGCATAACCAAGTGT
>JBNMGS010000187.1:0-4583 GCA_050872365.1 Lachnospira sp. | reverse complement strand
TGTTTGATGACTCAGAAACAGCTCATCCAATTACAGAAGAAGAAATGATCAAGATTGAAAAAATCCATGGAACATTATTGCTAATTGGCGCTGAAGATGATGTGTTGTGGGATACTGCAAAATATATACGCCGTATGGAGCTGCGTATGAAAGAGCGTCCTCACACATGCAGGTTGGAGTCTGTCATTTACGAGCATGGGACCCATTTTGTTTTTCCGGAGAGTATGTTAAAGACGATGCTGCCAATTGGTTCTGGAATCTTTATGAAACTGGCATTTCAGGCGGTAAGAAAGTATCCGAAAGAATGTCAGAGAGCACGTCAGGATATTGACCGGCGGGTGAGAAATGCTGTTGCAGAATGGAAGAGTGCAGAAAAATAGATTAAAATAGATAGAAGGTGTAAGTATGGTATTTAAAACAATAGGAAATAAATCAAATCCAGTCATCTTGTTTTTCCATGCAATGGGAGTAATTGGGGAAAGTAGTATGCCGGTTGCAGAGAAAATGCAATGAAAATATTACTGTATTATGCCAATCGTAAAAATTAATTTTAATATTCATATTATAATATTCGACAAATTAATAAAAGAGTGATAAAATATTTATAACGATTGGATAAACGTGATTTTATAATACAGCTTGTAACTTAATATACTTATTTAGAACCTATATATTTGGTATCTATAATTTATAATTGATGTTTATATGATACTTATAAATATTCAAAGTAACAGGCTGATTTTGCGCTGTAATCTGTGTTTTTTGTCTGGCAATTTTCAGGAATCCTGATGCATACATCGCAGACTTTATCATATTATCGCTTTTTGATAATCATAATATATACACGGGAGGATGTGTAACAATGGAAAACGAAGAGAAAGAAAAAAAGGTCAAATCGCCGAAGAAAAGAGGAATACAGTTCCAGATTCAGTCAAAGATAGGTTCGGCTATTATTGTAGTTATGTTACTTGTAACTATTCTTGTGGTAACAGTGGTATATAATCTTGTTATAAGTTCTAACAATAATGAGTTACAGCAGGATTCAGAGGCAGTATCACTTCAGGTAGAAAAGTATTTTGCACCATTTGAGCGAATGGTAGAGCAGATGGCACTTGATGATGATGTAGCGAATCTGTTATCAACTACTGGTGCAGGACAGCGTATGACAGATAATGCTTCATATAAGAAAGTATTAGATAAGATGGTATCGGTAGCTGGTCTTGACAAGCAGAATATTGAAGGTGTGTTCATAGCAGATATTGATAGTAATGCATCTATTACATCAAAGGGTACTATATCCGGTTCAGATTATAATGTAACAACACGTGCATGGTATGATTGTACTAAGACCGGCTCTACAATGCTTACTAAGACATATACATCAGCATCTACTGGTAAGATTATTCTTAGTGCAGCAACGCCAGTGTATGATGCATCTAAAAAGGCTATAGGTGTTGTTGGTATCGATGTAAGTGTAGATACAATTATTAGCATGATGGGTGAATACACAATTGGTGCAAACGGATACTCAATGCTTATGGCAAGTGATGGAGAGTTCGTATATCATCCAGATTCATCACTTATTGAAACTATGATACAGAATATGGATATCAGTAATAATGTATCAACAGCCATAAGTTCTAATACAGCACAGAGATTAAAGTATAAGGTTAATGGTCAGACTAAGTATGGCTATATGAAGCCAATTGGAAACACAGGTTTTATTACATTAAGCTGTATTCCTGGTGGACAGTATTATGCATCGCTCACAAGAGCTGTTGTAATGCTTGTATTACTTATTGTTATAGCAGAAGCCGTAATAATATTACTTATCAATAAGCTGTCATCAAAAATTGTTAAGCCATTATCAGAATTAAATAATGCAGCCATAGAGCTTGCTAATGGTAATTTTGATGTAGATATTAATATTCATACAGATGATGAAGTAGGAGAACTTGGACAATCTATAGATAAGACAGTAACAAGACTAAAAGAATACATAGATTATATTGATGAGATATCAGAAGTCCTTGGCAACATGGCTGATGGAAAGCTTGCTATTAAGCTAAAGTATGCATATGTTGGTGAGTTCCAGAAAGTAAAGGATGCACTTAACAACATATCAAAGTCAATGAAAGAGGTTATGACAAGTATTGTACAGGGTGCAAGCCAGGTATCACAGGGTAGTGACGATCTTGCTAATGCTGCGCAGAGTATGGCAGAGAATACAGAGACACAGGCAGCATCTATTGAAGAACTCCTTGCAACAGCAACAACAGTTGCAGAACAGGTTAAGGAAAACAGAGATAATTCAGAGAAATCAGCAACATATACTAATGAGGTTGCTGATGTAATGAGAGCAAGTAAAGAACAGATGAATGCCATGCGTGAAGCTATGGATAAGATCCAGGAATCTTCTAAGCAGGTTGTCGGAGTCATAAAGGCTATTGAAGAGATTGCAAGCCAGACTAACCTTTTATCACTTAACGCATCTATTGAAGCTGCACGTGCCGGAGAAGCTGGAAAGGGCTTTGCAGTAGTAGCTGGTGAAATAGGCGGTCTTGCAAATGAAAGTGCTAATGCCGTTAATACAACACGTAATCTTATTAATGTATCACTTGAAGAAATTGAAAAGGGTAATGAAATAGTTAATGAGGTTATAGCATCTCTTGATGAAGCTGTAGAGAGAGTAAAGGTTGCTAATGGTATGATTCAGGATACAGCACAGATGGCGGATGTCCAGATGAATAATATCGATCAGATACGAGATGGTATCAAGGATATGGCTCAGGTTGTACAGGATAATTCAGCTATGGCTGAGGAAACATCCGCAACAAGTGAAGAACTTGCAACACAGTCTGTATCACTTAACGAACGTGTTAACAGGTTTGAGTTAGAATAATAGAGTTGAATCAGAATATTGTTAAAACGTATGAAAACGTTTTAAATAAAATTTCAGGATTATGAACTTTATAATTAATGAATAAAATAATGCAATGATTCAATGAAAAAGACGTACTTATAGTAATATATGAAAATATATTAAAACATGTCTAAAAACAATTAACATAAACCGGGATTATATGTAATACATCATTAACGAGGATTCATATAATTCCGGTTTTTAAATTACTTTGAGATATCACATACGGGTATTAAATAAAGTCAAAGAAAGATGTCTTGATTATTGCCATCAATGCCTGCAAACATAATAATATGATGTGAGTGTCAAAAGTAAGTTTTGCCACTCACTGATGTATCATGATTGCTGCATTGCTACGCAATTCATTTACATAATAATATATAGGTGATTAATTAATAGAAATGTGATAAAGTATTTTATAGTTGTTAAAAATACTACAGATGCAGGAAAGATATGTTGATAACATAAACAGAGTGTTCTATGGATATATGCGAGGATGCATAGACATAAGCTGGAGAATGAACAGGTATAGAATGCAGAACATGTATGTCAGGTTATAGAATATACAATAATAGAATGCAGAATATATAAATATGGTTAAAGAATAAATAAACAGATGGAGATATATCATGGATTATATAGTATTGGATCTTGAATGGAACCAGAGTTACAGAGGTAAGGAATATACGGTTGCGGGACTGCCATTTGAGATTATACAGATAGGCGCGGTTAAGCTTGACGAAAATAAAAAAGTGATAGGACAGTGGGAGAGGATAATAAAACCTGTAGTGTATACAAAGCTTCATGGTAAGGTATCGGAAATGTTAGGACTTACAGAAAAGGAACTTGAAGATGGACAGGATTTTAAAAGTGCAGCAAGTGAGTTTCTTGCCTGGTGTGGTGATGATTATAAGTTCATAACATGGGGTGGCTCAGATCTTACAGAATTACAGAGAAATATGAAATATTTCGGAGTAGTGAACAATTTCCCATTTCCATTTACATATTATGATCTTCAGAAATTATATAGTAAGTTATATTCAGATGGAAAGACAAGAAAAAGTCTTAAAACAGCTATTGAGGAGCTTGGATTTAAGGAAGATGCCAGTTATCATTCAGCAATTAATGATGCTATATATACTGCAAGAATATTTTCTGATATGGATTTTGCCAGCGTAAGTATATATGAAAGTATAGATAATTATAGAATACCGGCATCAAGAAAAGAAGAGATATATATGAATTTTGGCAATTATGAAAAATATATATCGAAAGGCTTTAAGACAAGAGATAAGGCAGCAGAGGACAGAACAGCAAGGTCGTGTAAATGCTATATATGTAAAAGCCCTATGAAAAGAAGAATAAAATGGTTTTCTACATCTTCAAAGAACTATTATGCTGTATTTGTATGTGAAGAACATGGGTTATTCAAAGGCAGGATGAAGGTAAAACATAGTGATAATGGACAATATTATGATGTCAGGATATTAAAACAGACCGATGAGAATGGCGTGAACAAGGTTATAGACAAGCAGATAAAAGAACGTGAGCACAGAAGACGTAAGAGAATGGAAGAACATAGGAGGAAGGTTGAAGCAAGGAAAAATGAAATTACTGTTTAGTGATGTCAACGTTAGTTGACGAACGGACGATATAAGGC
>JBNMGS010000186.1:0-4584 GCA_050872365.1 Lachnospira sp. | reverse complement strand
CTACCCAGCTATCCACAGACACGGATGTCTGTGGAAGTGAGATATGGGACACGGATGTCCCGTATCGAACGGTAGCGGCAGTTACCACTACTTGTATGAAAAGTCTTAGAAATATCCAAGTGAAGCTTCTGGCATCGCCTATGTATGCACACTTGCTTTTCTCATATATGATGTCGTCCGTTCGTTAAGAATGTGTGTTAAACAACAATAATATGAATAATTGACATTAAAGTATGAATCTTCTATACTAGTAATATACACAAACCGGTATACCGGTTAATTCGATTTGGAGAATACGCTAATATGAGTAAGATAAAACTATTTAATGTTGATAAGAATAATCTGCTATTCCATAATAAAGCACTTTTTGCGCTGCTTATACCTATAGTTGTTGAGCAGCTTCTTAACTCTTTTATGGGTATGGTTGATACCATGATGGTAAGTAATCTTGGAAGTCAGGCAATATCTGGTGTTTCACTTGTTGATTCGGTTAATAACCTGATAGTACAGCTATTCTCAGCGATGGCTACAGGTGCAGCTATTGTATGTTCACATTATATAGGTATGAAGAATAAAGATGGAGCAAACAAAGCAGCCAGGCAGGTTGTGCTTACTGTAGCGGTTATTGCAGTTACAATAACTATACTTGGACTTATATTCAGAAGACCACTTCTAAGTCTGATATTTGGTAAGGTTGAGCAGGAAGTTATGGATAATGCTGTTGATTATTTCCTGTTTACAGCCTTAAGTTACCCGTTCCTTGCACTCTTTTCAGCAGGTTCAGCCATATTCAGATCATGTGGTAACTCGAGATATCCTATGATGGTATCAGTAGTATCCAATGTATTTAACATATGTGGTAATGCACTTCTTATGTTTGTGTTTAAGATGGGAGTATCAGGCGCAGCGATATCTACACTTATATCAAGAGTATTCTGTATGGTAGTTATATTTATAGCACTGTCAAAGCCTAAGCTTGATATAGTCGTTAATAACTATGCAGCGATAAGACCAGACTTCGGACTTATAAAGTCAATACTTGCAATAGGCGTTCCATCTGGTATAGAAAACAGTATGTTCCAGTTCGGAAAGCTTGCTATACAGTCAACAGTATCAACGCTTGGAACGGCAGCTATTGCAGCACAGGCTATGACTAATATACTGGAAAATGTGAATGGTATATTCGGAGTTGGTGTAGGTATGTGTCTTATGACGGTAGTAGGTCAGACACTTGGTGCTGGACGTAAGGAAGAAGCAAAGTATTATATAGTGAAGCTTGCAGGAATAGCAGAGCTTGGAATAATAGCTTCATGTCTGTTAGTATATCTGCTTGTTGAGCCTATTACAAAGCTTGGCGGAATGGAGCCTGAAAGTGCCCGTATGTGTATAGAGATGGTCGGCGCAATAACTATTGTAAAGCCTCTTGTATGGGTATTCTCATTTGTTCCGGCTTATGGTATGAGAGCCGCGGGTGATGTGAAGTTTTCAATGATGACCTCAATTATAACTATGTGGGGATGCAGAGTTGCATTAAGTATCGCACTTGTAAGAGTCTTTGGAATGGGACCTATGGCTGTGTGGTATGGTATGTTTGCAGACTGGACAATAAGAGGAATAATATTTACGACAAGATTTTTAAGTGGTAAGTGGATAAAGAAGGTTGTGTAACAGAAGCTGTGTAATATATAAATTGATATGTTTGAGATTCTAATAATTGGCTGGGGGAAAACTGCGGCTCATTTTTTTCAGATTAGATATAAGACAAACTGAAATTGTTAAAAAATACTATTGTAAAATCATCGTATTTGAACCTAAAATGTATTGGATTAAAACAGCAAAAACAATCTGGTGGATATATAGAATCTGTCGAATTGAAATTGCAAAAACAATCGGATTGAATTATTATATTTAATAAATATGACATTTAGTTCAAAAGATATTTTGTTCAGAACTTTTGACCTACGTGTTAAATAACAAAGGAGATTTTTAAGATGATAAAAAAATATAAAACAATTATTACAACATTGGCGTTATGCGGTGGTCTGATAATGGGCTTTAATACATTAAAAACACCAGTATATGCCAGTGATGATGCACAGACAGTAATAACAAATGATGAAAATGGCATACCAGATAAGGTATTATATGATGCGCTGTTAGAAAAGCTTGACAGTAATAATGATGGTGTGCTTACTAAAGAAGAGGCAGATGAAGGAGTGTATTTCTTATCAATTAAAGAAAAGAATATTACAAGCCTTAAAGGTATTGATAAGATAACTGTAACGAATACATTAGTTCTGGATAATGACAATATAACAGATATAAGCCCTTTAACACAGATGAATGGTCTGAAAATACTTGAGCTGTGTGGAAATAATATATCTGATATAAGTGTTCTGAAAAATTTGACTAGTCTTAGAACCCTGAATCTTGATGATAACAATATAAGTGATATCTCTGCACTTGGAAATCTTAAGAATCTTACTAAGTTATGGATGAATAATAACAATGTAAGTGATATTTCAGCACTTAAGAATCTTAATAAAGTTACTTATGTAGGGCTGAGCAATAACAATGTGAGTGATATAAGTGCACTTGGTAATCACAGCACACTTACACACCTTGAATTTGATAACAACAATATATCGGATATCAGTGTGTTAAAAGGCATGACACAGATTGTTATGTTAATGTTTGCCAATAATAATATAAGCGACATAAGCGCACTTGAAGGATTTGTTAACCTGGAAAAATTATGCCTTAATAATAATAACGTATCAGATATCAGTTCTTTAAAAGATTCAATTAAAATGAAAATTCTTCTGTTAAATGATAATAACATAAGTGATATAAGTGCATTGTCACAATATAACGAATTATACAGATTAGCATTGCAGAATAATAATATAACGGATGTAGAATCTTTAAAGCTATTTTTTGATGGTTGTAATACTGATTACTATGACTCTGATTTCTTATATTATGATACAGATAATACATTACAGGGAAGAGTACTTCTTTATGGCAATAAGATACCAGAAAGCGCTTATAGAAGAGTAGCATCACGTTTTATACTTGGGTATGAGGTCTGCCAGAGATATAAAGATAGTGGCGACTCATTGACAGGTAAGACATGGCTTGAGGCACAGCAGCCTGTTGCGGATGAAAATAACAGTTCAGATGACAATGATAATGGTAATACAACTAATAATGCAAAGGTTGTACAACTTGATGATGGCAACTGGTATCGTGTTGTAAATGGTGCTGTGGATTATAGTTACACCGGAGTGGCTAGTAATGAATACGGCTGGTTCTACATAAGAAACGGAGCACTTGACTGGGGTTATACGGGATTAACCAATAGCGAATATGGCTGGTTTTATATAAGTAATGGAGTACTTGACTGGGGTTATACAGGTTTAGCAAATAATGAGTATGGCTGGTTTTATGTAAAGAATGGAGCACTTGACTGGGGTTATACAGGTTTAGCAAACAACGAGTATGGCTGGTTTTATGTAAAGAATGGAGCACTTGACTGGGGTTATACAGGTTTAGCAAACAACGAGTATGGCTGGTTTTATATAAAGAACGGAGTGCTCGACTGGGGTTATACAGGTGTAGCTTAGAGTGAATACGGCTGGTTCTATGTAAAGAATGGAGTGCTCGACTGGAGCTATACTGGGGTAGCTAATAATGAATATGGCTGGTTTTATATAAAGAATGGAGCACTCGACTGGAGTTATACCGGTCTTGCATGTAACGAATACGGAACATGGTACATAGTAAATGGCGTAGTAGCATTTGATTATACAGGTACTATTAATAATGTAAGTGTTGTTAACGGACAGGTAGTAGGACATGAGCATAGCTGGGTACATCATGATGATGAATATGGTGAGAAGTTTATATCAAAGGATAATATGCGTAGATATGATAGTGGAACATATATCATTGATGATGGATATGAAGTTGTAGAAGAAGGTCATATTATATGTGGAACATGTAGAAAAGACTTTGGATCTGATGATGAGGCAGTAGAAAGATGGCTTCATCACGCAGTCTCAGGTGACTTCTATGTAGGCTGTCAAAATTATTTTGTTCAATACATTGTTTCTGGAGAGAAATGCACAACAGTCATAACACCAGCACATGATGAATGTTCGGGTTGTGGAGTTGTAAAAGGCGAATAAGTAAAGTTGTAAAAGGTAAATAAATATATTTAACATTATAGGTGCTCTCAAAGCTTTAAAATAAAGGCTTTGAGGGCATTTTTGAATTTGAATATATGTGATAATTAAGGTTGATAAAATTACGAAAACTGGATATAATTATATTGTAAGGAAAGTAAGGAATATATTACTTTAGAATGGAGGTTTTTATATGGAATTAGCAAAAGTAACATCAAAAGGTCAGGTTACTATACCTATTGAAATCAGAAAGAAACTCGGAATTAAGAATGGTGATAAGATATTGTTTGTAGAGGAGTCTGGAAGAATATATATGATGAATTCTTCGATGGATGCACTTCTGGAAGCACAGAAATCATTTGCAGGAGAGGCAGAAAGGCTTGGACTTAAAGATGAT
>JBNMGS010000185.1:0-4587 GCA_050872365.1 Lachnospira sp. | reverse complement strand
GCGGAAGCCTATGCAAGAATAGATAACAGAATAGCTGCCGTATGTGTGACAACGGGTCCTGGTGGAACTAATGCACTTACTGGTGTTGTTGGTGGATGGCTTGATTCAATACCAATGTTTATAATAAGCGGTCAGGTTCGTTATGACACAACAGCAAGATATGCACTTCAGTATACAGAAACTCCGTTAAGAGCCATGGGGGATCAGGAATATGACATAGTAAAGTCAGTATCCAACATGACAAAGTATGCAACTATGATAGAAGATCCTAAGGATATAAGATATGCACTTGAAAAGGCATGGCACCTTGCAACAACAGGAAGACCAGGACCGGTATGGATAGATATTCCTGTTAACTTTCAGGGTGGATTCATAGAAACAGATGAGCTTGAGGGATATGACCCGGCTGAGGATGATAAGCTCCTTCCACCAGAGGTTGATATGGATACCATAAAGACTGTCCTTGAAAAGATAAAGAATGCTAAAAGACCAGTATTTCACGCAGGTTACGGTATCAGACTTTCAGGGGCTTATGAAGTGTTCAGAAAGGTTGCAGAAGAACTTAATATTCCAATAGTAACTTACTGGAATGCAGTTGACCTTATAGAGGATGAAAGCCCTCTTTACTGCGGAAGAGCCGGTAATATGGGTGACAGACCGGGAAAATGGGCTATCCAGAATGCAGACCTTATATTAGCTGTCGGAACAAGAATATCCATAAGACAGACAGGATATAACTGGAAGACATGGGCAAGAGCAGCAGAAGTGATAATGGTAGATATAGATAAGGCAGAACTAAAGAAGCCTACTATACATATAGAGATGCCTGTATGGGCAGATGCTAAGGATTTTCTTACAAAGCTTGAAAAAGAAGCGGCTAAAATAGCACCAGTGTCACATAGTGAGGAGTGGCTTGCAACTACCCAGAAGTGGAAGAAGGAATATCCTGTAGTACAGCCAAGACAGTGGGAGGAGAACGGAAGCACCGCAAATGTATATGCATTTGTAAGATACATGAGTAGTAAGTTGCCAGAAAACAGTCTTACAGCTGTATCAAACGGAGCATGTTGTGTTGTCGGCAATCAGGCTTATGTTATCCAGAAGGGAAGCAGAATGGCTAACAACAGTGCGATAGCAAGTATGGGATACGGACTTCCAGCGGCTATTGGTACATGTATAGGAGGGAAGAGAAGACCAACCATATGTCTTGAGGGTGACGGCAGTATCATGATGAATCTTCAGGAACTCCAGACAATCATTACTAATAAGCTTCCAATAAAGATATTCCTTATTAACAATAACGGATATCACTCAATAAGACCTACACAGAATAATCTTTTCAAGGAGCACTGCAAGATAGGTATAGGTCCGGAATCACATGACCTTTCATTTCCAGAATTCAGGAAGATAGCAGAAGCTTTCGGATATAAGTACTACAGTGCATCATCTAACGAAGAGATGAAAAAGGTCGTTGATGAAGTTCTTAAGGAAGATGGACCATTATTCTGCGAGATATTTACAGATACAAAGCAGGTATGGGAGCCAAAGAGCAGCACAAAGCGTCTTGAGGATGGAACTTTAGTGAGTCCACCGCTTGAAGACCTTGCACCATTCCTTCCAAGGGAAGAACTTAAGAAGATTATGTTTATTCCCTTATTGGATGAGGAATAATTAGTATACAATAAGATATGTCGTATATTGATAAAAATCATAAAATACGGCATCAGATTGGAGAAGTTATGAAAAAAATAAGTATAATGGTACCTTGTTATAATGAGGAAGAGAATGTTATACCACTTAGCGAAGCACTTATAGATATGTTTGCAAAGGATCTTCCTAAGTATGATTATGAGATATTATTCATTGATAATGATTCAACAGATACAACAAGGGTTAAGTTAAGACAGCTGTGCGAAAAGAATCCTAGGATTAAAGCAATATTTAATGCAAAGAACTTTGGACAGTTTAATTCACCATATTATGGAATATTACAGACAACAGGGGATTGTACAATTCCAGTATGTGCTGATTTCCAGGATCCTATAGATGTTATTCCAAGACTTGTAGCAAAGTGGGAAGAAGGCTATAAAATAGTGTGTGCAGTTAAATCTTCAAGTAAAGAAAATCCTGTTATGTATTTCCTTCGTTCATGCTACTATAAGCTTATAAAGAAAATGTCATCAGTTGAACAGATAGAACATTTCACAGGCTTTGGACTTTATGATAAATCATTTGTAAAAGTGTTAAGAGATCTTAAGGATCCAATTCCTTTCATAAGAGGAATAGTTGGTGAGTTAGGCTTTAAAAAGACAGAGATAGAATATACACAGGCACAAAGAAGAGCTGGAAAGACACATAATAACTTCTTTACATTATATGATGCTGCTATGTTAAGCTTCACATCTTATACAAAGATAGGCTTAAGACTTGCAACATTTGTAGGTGCATTTATTGGATTAGCAAGCGTGATTGTAGCAATTGTGTATCTTGTTTTAAAACTTATATATTGGGACAGATTTGCAGCAGGGATGGCACCACTTATTATAATTGTATGTTTGTTAGGTGCTATGCAGCTTGTGTTTATAGGACTTATGGGAGAATATATTCTTAGTATGAATAAGAGACTTATGAACAGACCTTTGGTTGTTGAAGAAGAAAGACTCAACTTTGATGAAGAAAAGTTGTAGTGAGGATAATTAATGATTATCAAATAACTGTGCATGTTAAAAAGTGATTGTGTAATCATAGACAATATGTATGATGAGATAATTGTTCAATAAAAAAATATGCATGAATATTATAATTATGATAAACAGGAGAAGGTTATGACTAATTTAGAGAAAGCACATAAGATAAACAGAATATTAATTAGAAAGCTGCATTCAATATGTAAGGAATATGGTATTACATATTATTACGACTCAGGTTCGCTCATAGGAGCAGTAAGACACCACGATTTCATACCATGGGATGATGATATAGATGTTGCATTTACAAGAGCTGAGTTTGAAAAACTTAAGAATGTACCTAAAGAAGCATGGGGAGATGATTTTGAATTAGTAAGATCAGAAGATATAGTAAGCGATGTTTTCTTTGATTTTCCATCAAGACTTGTATATCTTGGTGAATCTGTTCCTGTACAGAGTTATGCTAAGGTAGAGGGACATGTTAATCCTAAGTATCAGGATAAGCTGGTGCTTGACTGTTTTATTCTTGATAATGCTTATGATTCAAATTTCAGACAGTTGTTATTAAGATTAAGACTTACAGCTATATATGGTGAATGTATGGGACATCGTGACAGCATTGATTATTCAGAATTTGGAACTATATCGGGATTTGCAGTAAGATTCTTTGCAGGTATTGGTAAACATAAGTCTCTAGATAAGTTAAGAAAGAAATATGAGAAGGTCAGCACTTCTGTAAAAGGTAATACACATTATTATTATTATAGCAATTATCCAGCACCATATTTAAGGGTATGGGTTAAGAAAGAATGGTTTGATGGTATTGTGCAGCTTCAGGTAGGAGATGATTTCTTTGATTGTCCTAAAGGATATGATTCAATCCTTAGAGAACAGTATGGGGACTATATGCAGCTACCTCCAGAGGAATCAAGAGTTCCAATGCATGTAAAACCTGATGCAGAATAATTCTAGAAACGGAGATTTTTATATTTATGAAAATACCAGATAAATTAAAAGGTATTACTGGCGATTTTATGTACAGTATGATGGGACTGATAGTGATGAATGGAGTAATCCAGCTCGCTTTATACCCATTTTTAAGTAAACAGTTAGGAACAGATGAGTTCGGTGTGGTTCTTACACTTATATCACTCATATCAATTATGGGTTCAACCTTCGGAACAGCAGCTAATTATTCCAGAATGGTTACAAGGATGAAGGGACAGGATAGCAATGGTGATTATAATATATTTCTGTTACTTATAGCCATTCTTTCTGTGTTTGTATCCATAGGTGGACTTCTGTGGCTTCACAAGTTCAGTGTTATAGCAGAGGTGGGATATCTTATACTGATGATAGTAACAGTATTAAGGTATTATTCAGATGTGGAATTCAGATTAAACCTTAATTATAAAAGATTTTTTATCTTTTATCTGTTGATATCTGTTGGTTATCTAGTTGGAATCGGACTGTTTTTTATAACACATTCATGGATTATTGCCATGCTGTGTGGTGAATGTCTTGCAGTTGGATTTGTTATTGTAACAGGTTCTATATATAAAGGAAATCTTTTTAAAAGAAGCGAGTATTTTAAAGATAATATGAGATCGTTGCTGATACTGTCTGGTACTGAGCTTATAGCAGCAGTTATTCTTAATGCTGACAGACTTATATTGCAGGCTATTGATGGTGGTACTTCAGTAACTATATTTTACGCAGCAACTCTTATAGGTAAGATGGTATCACTTATATCTACACCATTAAACGGGGTTATAATTGGCTATCTTACAAAATATGAGGGGGGAATAAAGAAAAGTTCATTTGTAAAGCTATGTATTGGAAGTATAGTAGGCAGTTTCATAATAAATGTGTTATGTTTTGGTGTATCATTTGTATTTGT
>JBNMGS010000184.1:0-4598 GCA_050872365.1 Lachnospira sp. | reverse complement strand
TAGCAATTTACTATGCGAAGCTAGTAAATTAGCGGATTTTGAGGTGGAGTCAGATTACGGAAATGCGTAGCATGAAGTAATCTGATTAATCATAAATGAGGGACAAAACACCTTTTGACCCTCATATCATATGTATAGAAATGAGGATTAGTATGGATATCAATGTACAACAGCTTTCTAACATATCATCATCTGGTACAGAACAGGCTAACAATGCATACAATACTTCAAGAACTGATATTGGTATTACACAAACACCTGATTCTAATACTGGTAATGTCAGCAATAACAACTATTCAGTATTAAAGAATCTTATGCCTGGTGATATCCTGTCAGGTGTAATTGACCAGATAAAAAATTCACAGGTACTTATAGGTTTTAATGATGGTTCATTGTTATCAGCTCATCTTACCGGTGATGCCAATGTATCAAAAGGTGATAATATTACGTTTCTTGTAAAAGATATTTCAAGCAATAAGATATCTTTAAAAGTAATATCATCTGGTGAACAACAGAATATGTTTATAAATAAAGCTCTTGAGGCTGCCGGATTATATTCAACAGAAGAAAATACTGCTATGATAAAAGAGCTGTTATCTCTTAATATGCCTGTCAATTCAGAGATGCTTAACAATATAAACAGACTTATGGGGCAATATCCTGATGCCAACATTAATACAATAGCTAATCTTATACGTCTTAACATACCGGTTACTAATGATAATATCACTATGTTTGAAGCCTATAAGAATTTTGATGCACAGATTAATAATCAGCTTAATTCTCTGGGATTAAATATGTACAATAACATAAACAGTGCAGCTGCCAATCCGGATGCATTATCAGATATAAACGATTTAATAAATGGCATGTATAAGTCAGGTGATACTGATAGCGAGGTTAAATCAGAAACCTTAAGCAAGGCTTTTTCTGATGATTTTATAAATAATCTTACAGATAAGCTAAGCAATATATCAGAGGCAGGAAAAGAATTAGCCGGAAAGATTGCAAAAGATAATATATCTCTGAAAGATACAATTAATTTCATACTAAATAATAAATCATTATCAGACCCTTCTGCAGGTATTATTAACTCTGCTTCATTTAAACAGCTTCTTGGTCAGTTTATAACAGAGACCATGAGACTTACACCTAAGGATGTGGGAGCTTCTGATAATAATCCTATAAACAGCTTTTATAAAAGAGTACGCAAGAATATTGAGGATGTTGAGAGTATTTTTAAAAGCGATAATATCAATGAAGAATTATCAAAAAGTATGCAGGATATAAAAAGCAACATTGATTTTATGAATGACCTCAATAAAAATATGACTTTTTTCCAGATGCCTCTTAAGTTCTCAGAAAGTGAAGGTAATGGAGAATTATATGTATTCACTAACAAAAAAGCTCTTGCTCACAATCCAGAGGACGTAAGTGCCATGCTGCATCTTGACATGGAACATTTAGGACCAATAGATGTATATGTTAAATTAAACAAAAAAAATGTATCGACTAATTTTATACTCGAAAGTGAAGAATTGCTTAATTTTGTATATGCACATATAGATGAGCTCAATGAAAGACTTGAAAAGCTTGGTTATTCAACACATTTTGAGATGAAAGTATCAGAGAATGTCAAGAATGATTTTAACTTTGTTAATGATTTTATAGAAAAAGATATAAAACCTGAAAACAATGGTCAATATATACTTGATATAAAAGCATAGCTGCATTATAAAGCAATACTCATTTTCAATTATGGACATATAAAAGTATAAAATATATCACTTAGGATTTATGTATAATAGACATAATAGTAGAGCTTTATGCAATAATTTAAAAGGTGGTGAAGATATGGCTTATGATAATCTGTACAAAAACAATAACACAGAAGATATAGTAAACGATTCTGATGGTTCTGTTAAAAAACAGAAGGTAGCTGTTGCACTTCAATATACTAAAGGTGAACAAGCTCCAAAAATCCTTGCCACAGGTAAGGGATATCTTGCAGATAAGATTATAGAAAAAGCTAAGGATTCAGATGTACCAACTTATGAGGACAGTAAACTTGCCAATACACTATCTAACCTTGAGATAGGCGATATGATACCACCTGAACTATATACAGTTGTTGCCGAAATACTTGTTTTTGTCGATAAGACAGATAAGTTACGAGGAAAGATATATGGAAGATAAAATACTTAATAAAAGAATTGTTGGAACAAAGTATGAGGATATTGCAGCAGAATATCTTTTATCGCAGGGACATACTATTATTACAAGGAATTACAGAACTAGATCCGGTGAAATAGATATTATATCAAAAGATAATTCAACTATTGTATTCACGGAGTGCAAGTATAGAAGCAATAACAAATATGGATATGCAATTGAAGCTGTAGATATACGTAAGCAGCACAAAATAAGCCGTGTTGCTTTATTTTTCTGTTCTAAATACGGGTATACTTCCTATCCATGCCGGTTTGATGTGATTGGCATAGATAAGGATTGCAACATAACACATATAAAAAATGCGTTTGAATATTGCTGATAAATATTTGTATAAAAAATAAAATTATTTAAAAGTATATCAAAAGTATCTTATTTAAATTCAAAATATCTTATAGGAAGTAATAAAATGCAAAATATTAACACAATACATCGTATAGACAGTTTATCAGTATATGCTGATCTTATTGAACAATTCGGACATCCGGATAATTATAAGGATACTATTATAACAAATGTGTCTGATGATAATATACCATATTTATCTTATAAGCCATTCGCTGACAGCAGCATAGTGAAACAGGCATTTTCTACAAGGCTTGGTGGTGTAAGCACAGGTATGTTTGAAAGCATGAATCTTACGTTTAACCCGGTTGGTCAATATAATGCCGATTCACATGAAAACGTATATCATAACTTCGAACGTATGGCCTCTGTATTAGATATACCAGTAGAACGCATGGTATATACAAAGCAGACACACACAACTAATATAAAAATAGTTGACGACAGTAACGCCGGGATGGGAATAGTAAGAGAACGGGATTATGATAATATTGATGGACTTGTCACAAACACAAGAAATCTATGCCTTGTTTCATCATATGCAGATTGTATGCCGGTAACACTTGTTGATGAAAAGAAACATGTGATATCCGCTATGCATGCCGGGTGGAGAGGAACAGTTGGCAATATAGTCGCAAATGGATATAAAGCCATGCATAATTCTTTCAGTTGTGATGCTGGCAGCATAACTGCATTCATAGGACCAGGAATATGCGTGAACTGTTATGAAGTAAGCAGTGATGTTGCTGATATGTTTAAGAAAACCTACAACAAAGACGAACTTAAGTTTATATTAAAAACCGGAAAGGAAGCTGGTAAATATCAGCTGAATCTTTCTGCAGCTAATTATATAAATCTTATAAAATGCGGCATAAAGGCATCTAATATATATGTATCCGATGTATGTACATGTTGTAACAGCGATATTCTTTTTTCTCACCGTGCAAGCCATGGCAGAAGAGGCATAATGTGCAATTTCATATATTTAAAATAATTATTGTAAAAAATAAAAAGGACTGTGCAATTCAATCCATTAAATCCGGCATAATGCATAAGTCCTTTTTATGATATATGTTATATTTAATTATTAACGTTACATAGATACTTTTATTTATTGTTTTTTATCAGTATTATCATGAGCTTTTTTATATTCAGCCCTGAGTCTTGCTTCTTCATTAAGTCTTTTAGTTCTTCCCTTAGGTCCTACCTTAACCAGTATATAAAGAATAATGACAAGGATAAGTATAGGAATACCAACTGTAATTATATTAGATAATGTTTCCGATATAACTGAATTTTCAAAAAGAGATTTTCTTACTTTGGCATAATTAGCAGAACTTATAATACTTCTGGCATTGGCAGTCATATCTTCTGATACATGGTTTGTCTTTGACTGGATAGAATATGTATATATATATCCTCTTACAACTGTATAATATTTCTGGCTGTAAACAGTCACATCGTTAGATACGGAATGGATATTTGTAACAAAATAAGGGATATCATTAATTTTTATTAGTTCGCTTGATTCAAGTTCTTCTTTTATGTTGTCATTATCTATTGCTGATTGAGATGCAACATATTCGTTATATAAAGAGTTAAGTTCATCATCTGACAATTCATTTAAGTTACCAAGACCTTTAGAAGCAGTATTTCCATAAACAACAATTTCATATCCAACATCTTCTGGTACAGCTTCAAGATATATCTTGTTAGCTATCATGTTGTTAGTAAGCACAGAAGCTTCATCAACACCTAATTTTTCGAGATATGAATTATTATTGGTAGTAGTTCTGGTAAAACATATAAGTTCTTTGGGAACCTTTATAGAAAGGTCAATGTCGGAAAATTTGAAATTATTAGTATCGCTTGCAGCATATGAATATGTGTATGACATCATAATCATAGCAAATGACATAATCACAGCCACAATTTTTTTAATTGTTTGATTATTAAACACGTAAAACCTCCTGATTATATTACAGTTATTGTCAAGAGTTGATTCGTAATAATACATGATAAAT
>JBNMGS010000183.1:0-4645 GCA_050872365.1 Lachnospira sp. | reverse complement strand
GTGGATTATGTCTTAATAATGAGGAAACGCGTAAAATAACTGATAACTATAATATCGCCTACAATGATTACCATTCATCAATTAATCTTCCTGCCAGGGTTACAGATAAAACTAAATCTGTAACATTAACACGCTATATTCATGCTGATGAGTTAGCCGGTGACTATATTTCTTTTTATGCATACAATTCGGCAATCAATGTATACATTGACCAGAATGAAGTATATAGTGAAGCCGACATAACTGATTTTTCCGGATTTGCAAGACCATCACACTGGTATTTTATCAAGGTTCCACAGCATGATTTTACTATCACTATTGATATGCATTCAAAACTGAATATTAAGAATCTTCTGAATATTTCGACCGGAACCAAAAGTGCTCTTATATACAATATAATAGAAAATCACGCATTTCAGATAATTACCGGTGGTTTTGCATGTATATGCGGCATTATACTTTTAATTACATCATTAATAATAAAAGCTGATTTAAACAAAAGGCTCCGCTGGCTCGGACTTGTATCTGTACTTGCTGGTGTATGGACTATATGTAATTCCACCGTTCTACAGATATTTTTCAGCCGTGGAACATTCACCTCGTATATAGGATATTTCTGTTATTTTGTATTTCCAATTACAGTGACAGGTTTTCTTCTTACATTTGACATGTTTAAAGAAAAAACTTTTATGTATATTACATACTTGTGCCAGGCAATTATACTTGCAGTAATATTTGCAATGCAGTTTATGGGACTGGTGATTATATCCAATATGCTGTGGATTGTCCATCTTGAGATACTTTACATCACACTATCTGTTGTTATTACATATATTAAAAACTGGAAAACAACCACAACTAAAGAGCTTGATATATTCATATCAATTATAATAATATCATTCTTTCTTATTCTTGATATTATACGCTATTACTCGAACAGTTCTGCTTTCGGACGAATTAGATTTTCTGTATATGGTATTGCATTGCTGCTTATATATTTCAGCTTTTCTATATTCCATGTCGTCAAAGAGAATTTTGTACAAAGCACACGTAATAAAATATATAAGGAGCTCGCTTTCACTGATGCCATGACACATATCAATAACCGTTCAGCATTTGAATTAGACATGGAACAGGAAAGAAAAAATACAGATTCTCACGGATACATACTTATTGCTGACCTTAACAATCTAAAGCATGTCAACGATACATATGGTCACCGTTATGGAGATGAAGCGATCATAAACACTGCGAGACTTATACAAGAAAGCTTCAACGAAATCGGCAAATGCTACCGCATCGGTGGTGATGAATTCTGTGTTATAGCAAATATTGTTGACAAAGATATTATTAATGAATGTATTAAAACATTTCATCAGGCAGTTAAAGATATAGCCCAGACTACAAACTATCCATATTCTGTAGCTACCGGATATGGTGCTATAGATGAAAGCGGAATAGATAACTGTTTTAAAGTTGTAGATTCCATAATGTATGAGAATAAAATTAAAAGCAAGAAAAGCCGCAGAACACAATGATTATATACACACAAATGACATATCCCCATAAATAAAAATATAGATAAATAACATTAGATTCATTACTTATATACATAATGGGACTGTCGCACGCAGCAATATTCATACAATATATAGATAATAAATCTGTTATTGATATCTACATATTGTACAGATTATGCTTAATGCGACAGCCCCATTATGATTTATAATTCACTTTACATTCTTTAGAGCAGAATCTGAGTCTATTTACAGTTTTATATTCTCTTACTCTGTATCATCATCACAATCATTATGTGACTCCGCATACTTTTTGCTCTGTTCCATCATACTCATAATTTTTCTGTATTGCTCATCACCATACATTCCCTGCTGTGATGCTTTTCCTGCATATTCTATGCGGTCTTGTTTACTCATTCTGTTTATAAATTTTATAGCCTCTTTAATAAATATAACCTGGCTTATGACAGCTGCAAGAATAAATTCTCCATATCCAATAACCTCCTCAAGACAACATAACACAAATAACTCAAGAAGTACCTGACCGGCTATTAACACTACATTATTTATTGACATTTTTCTTATCAAAGATATTACTACTGTAATAAGCATAATTACTGCCATAACCTTTATTTTTGACACCATAATATTATTACCATATACAACCTTGTCTGACATTCCAATACATGCGCCGAACATCAAGCTGATATAAAGTTCTGCTTTTGCATTCTTTATTAATGAGGCACTATATGTATCTGCTTTTTTCATAATATTGAATAATATATAGCCCATTAAACATATACATATTATATTAATAACGCGTGTTAACAAGATACTGGAATTATATAAATGTGTATATGCAAGCTGTGACAATGCATATATAACAACTCCAGCTGACATCAACTGTATAAATGTAAAATTACCACTTTTCTTTTTATCACTCACATTATTATCTTTATTAATATTATCATTCATAAATCATTATCCTCCAGTATATATTTTATGATTAATAAAATTGGGGAGCTTTTGTTGCTGACATCATAATATTATTTATTTCAGTTCTCTTTCAACAACAGTATTCACGTTGTTGAATGCGTCCCCAATACTACGATAATATACTATATCCTTTCTGTATTCCATATCATCATACTCACTTGTATATACCCCGATCTGACTTATTTTATTAAATTCATCCTGTATAGTATATGCTCCCAATACATCAGTGCTTCCAACCAGATCAACAACAAGTTCTTTTTTTTCTGGAATATATGTAAGATAATAGGATGGCATTCCATACATAAGTACATAATCACCCGTCTCATTTACCGGTGAGTCAGTCTCCAGCTTTACTGCCTTTTTACCTGTTTTATCCGATGTATACAATTCCATTTCACATATTCCCCTGACTACACATTTATCATCTGACAGGAATTTTACTGTAGCAGTTTTTGTCATCGCATCTACATATTCCTGCTCTGACTTAAAAGGTGTTTCTCTCCAGCGTGAACCATCTATTTTATTATTAAATACCCCTTTAGCGACTACAAGAGTAGGTGTCTGACTTTCTCCTGTCTCAATCAATGCATAGCCATTACCTAACGCAATACTGTTTTCTTCAAGTTCGTAATAACACTCTATAATTGCATTTCTCCATTTTTCCTGTGACGTATCCTGTATTATTTCCTGTTCTGCTGCAGTTATGACCTCTCTATTCTGGTTATCCTCAGAATTATCCTGAATATTATCAGTTTCATATACATTGTTATTCTTATGATTCACTCCGCTTACCACTGCCGCAGCACCGCCTGCCACTGCAAGTCCAGCTACAATTCCTATGACAATCTTCTTAACTGAGAATGCCGCTGCCTTTCCTGCGATATTTCCGGCTGTTTCCTTTACCGTTTCTTTGGTTGCTTCCTTAGTTATCTCTTTAAGCGTTTCTTCTACTGTTTCTTTAGCCGCTTCTTTCGTTGTTTCCTCTACTGCCTCTTTAACTGCTTTCTTCGTTGTTTCTTCTACTGCTTCATTAACAACATATCCTGACGTATTATCTTCTATGCTGTTTTTAGGTGCTGCATGTGAGCCCTGACTGATTTTATTAATAATATCCTCCGACATCACTGGTGCTGCCTTAACACTATCTGCATCCTTAAGCAGCAGGTATAAGAAGAATGGAACCGGTGCAATACCATAGAGCTTTGTTCCTCTTTTTTCAAGTTCAAGAACCTTCTGTTCTATCTTCTTTCTTCCATAATTAAGTCTGCTTTTAATTGTATTTTCCGATACATCTGCCATATCAGCTATCTCTTTAACTGACATTCCATTAATGTAATACATCATTACACATAATCTCTGTTCATCTGACAGCGTATCTATTATTTCTTTTACAAGCCTGCCCGTTTCTTTCTGATCTATCGCAAGTTCCGGTCTGTTATCTTTTCTGTCATCCTCTATTCTTTCCTCAAATGTCATGTCTTCACTGTCATCTGATTCCATCTCTGAGAATAACTTATTATCATTTCTTTTTATCTTTCTTCACTCGTCAATAGCCATATTAGCTACTATACGTGACATCCAGCCCGGAAACTTGTCAGCATTTTTTAACTGTTCCAGCTTGTTAAATGCCTTTATATAAGCTTCCTGAAGCACATCCTTTGCTGCATCTTCATCTTCCATATATTTTAATGCAAGATAATAATTCTTATTACACGTCTGTGTGTATAGATAATCATACCCTCTGTTATCACCTTTTTTTGCCAGTTCTACTGCTTCTGTCCAATCCATTTATTAATACTCCTTATATCTTTTATCCTGATTGTTTTTAATTAGTCCCTGTTAATCTGTTTATTACTCTTTGACTCGTTAACATTTTTACTATTGTCAGCTGAATTTTTTATTTTCTTAAGCCCAAGTATTATGTTAATAAACATCTCACGAGCTGTTTCAAATGACAAATACCCGTTATTCATATCATTTCTGACTAAATCCTTAAATATTTCTAATTCATGCATTTTCTGATTTATCATCACCTGCTTTTTCTGATTAATATAGCCGAATAGATACATTGATTCCATATAAGAAATATTATTCAAAGATACTTTTAATCATAGTTTTAATACATGATATAT
>JBNMGS010000182.1:0-4659 GCA_050872365.1 Lachnospira sp. | reverse complement strand
CCATTTGATATATAGAACCAGCCATACTCGTTATTCGCAAGTCCTGTGTAACTCCAATCCAACACGCCGTTTGATATATAGAACCAGCCATACTCGTTATTCGCAAGTCCTGTGTAACTCCAATCCAACACGCCGTTTGATATATAGAACCAGCCATACTCGTTATTCGCTAAGCCTGTGTAGCTCCAATCCAACACGCCGTTTGATATATAGAACCAGCCATACTCGTTATTCGCAAGTCCTGTATAACTCCAATCCAACACGCCGTTTGATACATAAAACCAACCATATTCATTCTCGGCTAAACCAGTGTAACTCCAGTCTACGTTTCCATTTTTTACGTAGAACCAGCCATTTTCATTATTAACAAGTCCCGTATAATCATAATCTATAGAACCATTTACATAATAATTCCATACACCATTTTCATCGCAACATAAACCGTTTAATTCTGATGCATCATCAGACATATTGTCTTCTTTATATGAGTCATCAGTAATATTATTATCAGAATTATCTTTATAGTTTAACACCTGAATAACACGGAAACCAACATCTTCATAACCAGAAGCTCCATCTCTTCCTTCATCCTTATTCTCTGTACGGCAGTCTGTTCTTTCAGATAAATATGAACCACCTTTTACACCATACACGATGCTATCACCGTCTGTTGTTCTTACTGTAGATATCCATTCCCATACATTTCCCCAGAAATCTATAGCACCATGGGCTCCTCTTGTTATGCCCTCATACTGGTCAACTGGTGTTCGTCCATCAGTAACCTGACAGTTAAAGTCTGCATCCTTTGGCATATGACCTGCTGCAAGCTCCCATTCATTCTCGTCCGGAAGACGATAAGTGTTATTGGCATCATTCTCTGTAAGCCATTCACAATAAGCCTTTGCATCATCATATGATACATAATTGACAGGAAGATTATCCTCTCCTGCTTCATACATACCATTAATCCAGTTAGCAGGAGCACTTGCGCCAGTTGCTTTAACATATTCGGCATATTCAGCATTAGTTACTGTTGTGCGCTTGATATATATATTTTCACCTGCACCCATAACTGGAATGTAATCGTACTCTGCCGCCTTTGATATATCCCACTTAAGAAGTCTTGTATCAGAAAAACGAAGCATATTGTTATCAATTCTATCCCAATATGTATCATACATTTCCTGTACAATCTCTTCCATCTCTGCAACCTTTGCTTCTCCACCCGGCTTGCCATCTGTTTCTTCTCTCAGCTCTGCAAGCTTAGCCTCTTTCTTTGCAAGAACAGCATTATAATTAGCAATAACCTGATTACGAAGATTATTATAATTCTCCTCAGATGGGTCTCTTTGATATAATGATATGAGTTTTTTAGTTTCCTCATTGAGTTCTGGCTGTTCAGTTTCTATAAAATCACTGTTTTCATACATATTAGCAGCATTTACAACTGTATATGCTGTCGGTACAAGTGTGACAGTCATAAGCGCCGCAAGCACAATACCAGTACTTTTCTTTGTTACTACTTGAATTGATTGTACAATGTTCTTTTTATTTTTCATAGCCTCTTACCTCCTTTAAACAACTATATTAAAACTCTCCAACCTTAATTGAACTTAAAATATAATGATAATCACTTATAACTTTTGACACTTATCTTTCATAATTGTAAAATCATATTGTATCATATTATAATATTAGTAAAATCCAGATAAATATCAATCATTGATAAAACCATAAAGAAATGAGGACTAGCGTGAAAAATAAATTTTTCACGCGCGAGATTTGTGTCTGCGTGCTTGACACAAACTCGTTATGCGCAAAAAGCGTGCGCAGAAATGAGGTGTACTATGAGAATTCTGTTAGTTGAAGATGATACGTCATTATCAAGAGCTATTGCTGCTATATTAAAAAAGAATAATTACTCTGTTGATATCGTTGGAAATGGAAAAGAAGCTCTAGATTATCTTGATAACAGTTCTTCCAATGACAACATATATGATGCTGTCATTATGGATATAATGATGCCTGTTATGGATGGAATAACCGCACTCCGAGAATTAAGGAAAAGAGGAATTAATATCCCTGTTCTTATGCTTACTGCTAAAGCTGAGATTGATGATAAAGTCGAAGGACTTGACAGTGGTGCTAATGACTATCTTACGAAACCATTTGATGCAAGAGAACTTCTTGCCCGTTTACGCGTCTTAACAAGAACCACTAAACAGACTAATTCCATAATAACTCTTGGCAATATATCTCTTAATACTAACACTTGCGAGCTATCCTCTAATGATGTTTCTTATATTCTTCCTAATAAGGAGTATCAGATATTAGAAATGTTTATGCGTAATCCTAATCAGGTAATATCTGCTGAACAGATTATAAATAATATATGGGAAACCGACAGTGACTCTGACATTACTACTGTATGGACTTATATATCATATCTGCGACGTAAACTGGAGGCTCTAAACTCAGATTACTCTATTGCTACAAGACGTAATATGGGATATTATCTAAAAAATAATAACTCCTAACCCACTATTTTATATTAAGAAGCTTTTAATCTATCATTATTATGATGTTGGGGCGAAAGTCCCACCTATGAGCAAACTCATGTGAGTTTAAACCTTTCGACTCTGGTATCATTATTATATTATTAAAGGAAAATATATGACCATAAAAAAAAATAAGAAAAAACAAAACCTTAATAACCATATGTTAGTAAAGCTGCGTATTGAATTCGTGATAATTGCAATGGTTTCCCTTGTAATTATGCAAAGTATTATTATCTATATAAGCGGCAGCTATATTTACAATAAAATATTGAAAAAATCGGACATTCTAATATCGCAGATATATGAACAGGCTGTATCTGATAACAGCTCATCTGATATTGATGCAAGATATTTCTATATAATTGTAGACAGCTCCAATAGAATAACAGGTATTAATAATTCCAATAACCGCTCTGTAAGACCAAAAGAAGCTGCCAGCTATTACAGAAGTATCGCAGATAATAAACACACGGATGGCTTTTATAATGGGTATCGTTATAAGTTATATAATGTAAATGATACAACAATAGCCATATTTCTTCTTAGAAGCAGTATGCTTGATGATGTCTGGCGGACTATTTATTCTATGATTATAGTATCAGCAGCCGGACTTCTTGTTATGTTTATATTTCTTGTAATAATATCGAAAAAAATGGTATCTCCTATTGCTAAAAGCTACCAGAAGCAGAAAGAATTCATAACATCTGCAAGCCATGAATTAAAAACACCTCTTTCTGTCATAAAAGCTGATGTTGATGTTGTTATGATGGATGGTGACAATGAAGACAATGAATGGCTTCTTGATATTAAAGCTCAGGTCGATAATATGACTACAATGACTAACAGCCTTGTAGCACTTGCAAGAATGGATGAACGTGCTGGAAATATAGTTAAAACAAGCTTTAACATATCCGATATGGCTCAGGAAATATTTACTTCATATAATTCTGTTGCCATTGAAAGACATATTAACTTTACTTACAATATAACACCTGATATTACATTTAATGGTGACTTATCATCTATACGCCAGCTATTTTCCATACTTCTTGATAATGCTTTCAAGTATGGACTTACAGATGGCAACATAAATGCTTCACTTACTATTAAAAAGCACAGACTGTTGATTGATGTTGTCAACGATGTTGAGTCTATAGATAATAACCAGCTCGAGAAAATGTTTGACCGGTTTTATCGCGCTGACTCCACCTCAGCTAAAGTAAAAGGCTATGGCTTAGGACTGTCTATCGCTAATGCTATTGTTACAGAACACAAAGGAGCTATATATGCTAAGGCTGTTAATGACAATAAAGCTGTTGATATAGTAGTAAATCTTCCGCTTTCTTAGGCTGACAGTATTTCGCACTGTAAACATAAAAAAAGACAAAGAGCCTTGTGTTGACACAGCTCTTTGTCTTATTTTTTCTTTTTATCTTATTTTCTTTCTCACTGTGCAAGCACAGTCTTTTATTTCACTTTATGCTTACGCACGCTGAATAAAAGCAATCCTGCTCCACATATCACAAAGAATATTGATATAAACTGTGATGTAGATAAGAAACCGACTTCTCCACGATAATCATTTCTTAAAAACTCTATAAGAAAACGTCCTATTCCATAAAGTATCATATATATATATCCTATTCCACCTGCTGGCAGTGACTTTTCCTTTCTCTTATTCTTTGCCACTGTATAGCTGAAGTTATACGCTATTACAAGAAGAATAATCATATGAATAAAGTTAGCTCCTGCTGATATAAGCTGTGTCGGTATAAGACTTACTCCTGCTGGTGCCTGTGAACCTGCTGGAAATACAACTCCGAAATGGCTTGTTGTTTCTCTTCCATAGCAGCAGCCTGCAAGAAAGCAGCCAATACGTCCAAAGCCCTGTGCAAGTGCTATTTCAGGCATAACAAGGTCAAAGTACTCAAGAAAATTCAGCTTCTTTATCTTACAATAAAGCATACAGCAAAGCACACCTGCTATAATTCCGCCATATACAACGAAACCTGAGGAACCAAGTACTGCCTTCGGATTCTTAACAAATGCATCAAATTCCACAATTACATATAAAAGCTTGGCGCCAAGGAAACCCGAAAGT
>JBNMGS010000181.1:0-4685 GCA_050872365.1 Lachnospira sp. | reverse complement strand
GCATAATACCAACCTTCTTATTCCATTCATCCTCCGGACGTCCTTTTATTGAACCATAACTCCATTTAAGTGTTTTAGAATGAAGATATCCTATATAAAGATGATAATCCCACATATCATTAACCGGACCATGCTCAGGGTATTCGTGATATGGAAGCTGATATATCATTGATCCTGCCTCTACACTATTCTCTATATCAGTCACAAAATTCTTATCACTCATATAATTTATTTTGTTCACTTCGTAGTTAGGAGTTGCTAATTGTGGATATCCTTCCCATATACTAAACAGGCAGACAAGTTCAAATACTCCACCTATAGCTGCTATAATAGTTCTTTTTAATATTAGCGAAAGCTCTTTTTTATTCTCACTTACATATTGTATAAGCCTGTCAACAAGTAATGCCACAGCCAATATACTTACATACTCTATAAATATCGATATCCTGTTATATGCACGAAGCATCGGACTTACAAAAAATGCAAACATTGAGCCAAGCCCGCCTATTGTTCCTAACAAAACCATCGATATATTAAGTTCTGATAAACAACCTAATCTTTTCTTAAATAAAGAATCTTTTTTAGTAAACAGACATATCATAAGTGCTATGAAGCCTATCATACCAAGTATTCCAAGATATGCAGAAGAATTCTCCGTTACAAGAAAAGCATTGTCATTATAAATATCTATATATTTATCGTACCATCCATGACCATTTAATGGCATGAAAAGCTGAGCAATCTTTAATCCATAAAGTTCAGTCTGTTCAAAACCAGACCTGTCAATAGCAGCTGCATTAGTTCCATTCATTAAAGTATATATCTTACCTGGAAGTATACTTAATACAACAAAAAAGCATACCATAATAACAGCTACTACACCTCTCAATCCTTGCTTTATCTTCCCTGTCTTAGCTAGCTTTGATACAGCCGTAACCATTAATATGAAACACGTAAAGAAAGGATAATATGCTATACCATTATTAGCAATTAAAAATGTAAAGAATAATACAATATAATTAATCTTTCTTTTAAAGAAATTCTTATCCAATGTAAGAACATCATCTCTTTCATATATCCATATACATATAAGAACAGATAATGGAACAAAGTAACATTCTGTAAGCACTATATGACTTATGTTTCTGAATAACATATATGGTGATAATGCAAATACTGATGAACTAAGAGCTGCTACCCAACAGTTAATCTTTAAATTTCTCATAACAAAATATGATATTATTCCTGCCATGAAGAATATAGAAAGATATGTAAGATTCATGGCAACTGCCGCATCACCTGAAATCATTGCAAATATCTTCATAATGAAAAGACCAACATTGTGCATCATCGAAGAGGTAAAATCATAATATTGCACAGAAAATGGTGCACCTAACCTGTCACACGTCAGATTCCATGCCTGTTCTGTAAACTGCTTGGCATTAACGATAACTCCCATATCGTCACCGCCAAGATAAAACAACGGAATATTAAGCTGGCAGTTACCAAGTTCCATCAGATGATACATCATTCCAAATATTATTAATATCATTAATATAAAACTACAATAACTCTGCCATGTCCTTTTTAAATAATTCATAATCTTTTCCATAATATAATATTCTCCAATATCACTAATAATTTATTCATTCTGCGCTTATAGATATTGAATATATATACATATTATTTGTAAATATCTATAATATAATTTACAATATCATTTTTCTCCAACCTTCGCTATTATATCATCAAACTTCCTCATAATATCATCCCACTGGAAGTAATCTTCTACGTACTTTCTTGCATTTTTACACATAATCTCATATACATCCGGATGTTCATACAGATAATTAAGACATCCTTCGAATTCAAAGTAATTCTTATAATATAATCCACCATTACTTTTAACACAGTGACCCTTTAATACATCACATATGCCATTGACAATAACCGGCTTTGAAAGAGTCATAGCCTCAAGAACAGAAATAGATAGGCTTTCAAACTTAGATGGAAGCATAAGTGCTTTAGCTCCGCTTATTCCATCAAACTTATCTTCATCTGTAACGAATCCAAGACTGATAATATCTGGATGTTTAGGAATCTCACACACTGCCTTTCCCATAAGAACCAACTTAAGGTCACTGTTTTTATTTCTTTTCTTATATTCCACAAAATATCTGAACAACCTAGGACAATCCTTACCTTCATCTATTCTTCCAACATAGATTATATAATTGTTAAGGTTATACTGGCTGTATTTCTTTCTGAATCTTTCTGCACTTACCTCAGACGGAACGTCTACTCCCACGCCACATACCTCATATGGTACATCTTCATTATGGAATATTGAATGTACAAGGTCTTTTTCTTCGTCAGTAAGAAATACAAAAGCATCTGCAGCACCAAATACTTTTTTATACATATCAAAATGTATAAAAGGCTCCTGATGGGCTGTTGGGATAAATATTGCCTTATCCTTAATTCTTACTATACTTTTAACTGCTGTATAATAAAGGTATGTTACTACTATAATAGCCTCATATTCATCCTGATGCTCGTCTACATATTCAACAAGCTGCGGACAGAATGGTCCCATATGCTCTATCCATCTATCTGAAAGTTCAACAGGCGCATCAGGATTAGAAAGCATTTCTGAATCGAGTGCTGAGAATATCTTAGGGATTCTCTCATGCTCTGTCTTGAATCTTCTTACAGTAACACCATTGATATCTTCAACACCCTCTTTATAATAATTAGACCATTTTACATATTCAACCGCACATGAAGTCAGCACTTCAACTTCATATTTGGCCTTGAGCCTTTCTGCTATTTCTCTTGAATATAATTCTGAACCACCATTAACTTCAAGACCATATCTTTGATTAATAATTGCTATCTTCTTCATAAAATCCTCATTTCTATGCATATTATTACTGCTACATACATATTGATACAAATATCCAGTATATTTTCCAACTTCTTATAGTCCTATATCTGCTTGTACATTACAATGTATCTATAATTCCAGAAAATCCATGAACTTCTTTAGTACTACATCCCATTTGAAATTATCCAATACAAACTGTCTTCCTGTGCGACCCATCTGCGATGCAATCTGTGGGTTATCGATATAATAATTAAGACAACCCTCAAACTCAAAATAATTATCAAAATATAGTCCTGAATTAGATTCTCTTGCAAAATTACTTGTTACATTACATTCACTATGAACAAGAACAGGCCTTTGTGTGAGCCAGCTTTCCATTATAACTATCGAAAAGCTCTCATTCTTTGATGGCTGACATAAACATATTGCGCCTGAACATGCATCATACTTGTCCTGTATATCAACGAATCCAAGATCAACAACATCATCTTTAATGGATTCAGGCACATTAACCTCACCGCCACCTATTAATACAAGCTTAATGTCAGGAATCTTATCAGAATTTCTTTTCTTATATTCTGCAAAATATGTTATAAGAGTATTAATATTCTTTGCCTCATCTTTTCTTCCAGCATATATAATATAAGGAGAATTGATATTATGTTTTTTTCTGAATCTATCAGCATCATATTCAAAGTCAGTTTCTATACCAATTCCTAATAACAGCTGGTTAACACCTCTTAGATCAAGAATTTCATTGGCAAGTTCCTGCTCTGGTCTTGCATTAAATGCTATTCCTCTCAAATCCCTGAATGTTTCCCTGAAATGTCTGAAATACGCATATGCTTCATCATGAAGACAAGGAATCAATATTGATTTAAATGGACACGATTGAATACCATAATAAGTTGTACCAAACATATACGGTATGAATACAAATCTATGGTAATCCTCACTATGTTCCCTTATATAATCATACATATCCGGACTGTTTACCATTTCTTTTAGAAAAGTTGCTTCTTCTTCATATGATATAGTCTTCCCCTGCATTAACTTTGCGTTAACCTTATGGAACTCTTTCATATTGCCTTTTCTTACTCTGAACCGTCTTACTGTTATTCCATCTATCTGCTCAACACCATCTTTGAAATAATTCTCTGTCCAGTCAGAAGCAAACTCTTTAACACAAGTAGTTATAACTTCTACATCAACCCCGGCAGCATGCAGATGCTGTACAAGTCCTCTTAATTCCTGTTCTGCACCACCTCGTATATCTTTGTAATACCATGGAATAACGAATCCTATCTTCTTCATGCAACGCTCCATTCTTTTTATCTGCCACTCTTTTCAATAAACGCTGTAAGATATTGCCTAAACTGCTTTGCAATAGTCTCATAACTGAAACTTTTAAGTCTTTCATTCTGCCAGCTTATAAGCTGCTGTTTAAGTGCTTTATCATTAACAACCCTGTCTATACATCCAGCCACATATATCGGATTTTTATCATCTATAATCATACCCTTATGTCCCATGGTATCAGCTACAGCAGACTTATCATATGCTATAATAGGTACCTCAAACTTCATAGCCTCAACAAGTGGAACGCAAAAACCCTCATGTTCGCTCATGCACAAAAACACGTCTGCCGTTCTATAATATGCAAGTATCTGGTTAAACTTGATATGTCCAGTAAATACTATTGAATCTCCAAGGCCAAGTTTCTTCGTATACTCTGTTAACCTTATATAATAAGGATCATTATCTTTATATGAACCTGCAAGTATCAGACGTGATTTTT
>JBNMGS010000180.1:0-4711 GCA_050872365.1 Lachnospira sp. | reverse complement strand
AGACCAAATCTTCTGAAAATTCTATCCATAATAAATGCGATACGTGCCATATATCCGCATGCCTCTAAGATAGCAAGTAATAAGAATAATACTAACATCTGAGGAACGAAACCAAGTACGGCACCAACACCGGCTACAATACCATCAAGGATAAGTCCCTTTAACCAGTCTGCACAACCGATTGCATCAAGACCATCTTCAATAAGTACTGGAATACCAGGAACCCATACACCATAATCTGCTGGGTCTGGAGCAGCGCCATCATACTGGATAGCAAGGTCAATAGCTTCCTTGATAGCATCTGCATCTGCTGTATATTCTGTAGTTTCAAGTGTTTCTTCGTCTTCTACTGTGTAGTCAACTGTATCTGTTGACTTAACCATAGCCTTAAGACTTGTAAGAGCCTTTACTGCTTCTTCTGAATCATAGTCTTCTGCTTCTGTGTCAATAGCCTCTGCTATTTCCTCACCTGATATTCCAAGACTTTCTACATATGCAGCAATGATTTCATCTGAGTCGCCATATTCGTCTGCTACTTCTTCATAAGCTGAAGTACCGATACCGAAAAGATGGAAACCATCACCAAATAAACCATCATTAGCCCAGTCTGTAGCTGCTGAACCAACTGTTACCATTGCAATATAATATACTAAGAACATAACTGCTGCGAATATTGGAAGTGCTAATATTCTGTTAGTTACGATCTTATCAATCTTATCTGATGTTGAGAGCTTATCTTTGCTATGAGCCTTCTTAACACAATCATCAATGATTGAGGAAATATATGTATATCTCTCATTTGTAATAATACTTTCTGTATCATCATCGAAATCTTTTTCAAGCTTAGCTATCTCGTCTGATACGTCAGGAACGCTTGTCATAAGCTGACCTATCTTATCATCCTTTTCAAGTAACTTGATAGCAAAGAATCTCTTCTGCTCATCTGCAACATCAAGACCTATTCTGTCTTCAACTGCTTCTATAACTGACTCAACTTCATCACTGAACTTATGAACAAGCTTGTTAACCTTCTTTGACTGTGCAAGCTTTACCGCTTTCTCAGCTGCTTCCTTAATACCTGTTCCCTTAAGTGCTGATATTTCAACAACCTCACAGCCAAGCTTTTCAGATAGCTTTGCTGTATTAAGTGTGATACCGTTTTTAGCTAAAAGGTCTACCATATTAATTGCCATGATTACAGGAATACCAAGCTCCATAATCTGTGTTGAAAGATATAAGTTTCTTTCAATGTTAGTACCATCTACGATATTGATAATAGCATCTGGTCTTTCATTAATAAGATAGTTTCTTGCTACTACTTCCTCTAATGTATATGGAGAAAGTGAATAAATACCTGGTAAATCCATGATGGCAACATCTTTATGTCCCTTTAACTTACCTTCTTTTTTCTCAACAGTAACACCTGGCCAGTTACCTACAAACTGGTTAGAGCCTGTGAGTGCATTGAACAATGTTGTTTTACCGCAGTTTGGGTTACCTGCTAATGCAATCTTAATTGACATCTTTCTACCTCTTTCCTTGTATAGTCATTACATTTAGTTGTAACTGTCTTTGTTTAGATTGTACTTGCTGTGATTAGTCCTTGCTAACCTCTGCTTAAAAAATATACACACCCTGCTAGTTAACTTCAATCATAGCTGCATCTGCCTTACGGATAGATAATTCATACCCTCTGACAGTTACTTCGATTGGATCACCTAAAGGTGCAACTTTTCTTACATAGACCTCAACGCCTTTTGTGATGCCCATATCCATAATCCTTCTTTTAACCGGACCTTCGCCATCAAGCTTTGTAACCTTAACGGTCTGACCTACAGAAACTTCCTTTAAAGTCATCTTCATCTCTCCTTCATAAATGATTATTGTTGATCATCATTATCTTAATACATAGCCATTACATCTGAAATTATATTGGAAATGCAGACATAGCTTATGTATCCATCATGATAATGATGAAATCTATATAGAGGCTTGCTTTACAAGTCTTTATAACAATATGTACTTATATAACAATTAATTCCTGATATGTTAATTCTCATTTCTGCGCACGTTTATTTTGCATAACGAGCTTGTGTCAAGTGTGTGCAGACACAAATCTCGCGTGTGAAAAATCTATTTTTCACACTAATCACATATCAAAACTTTCTGATTATATCCTTTATTGCCAAATAAGTGTTAGACCATAATCTTTGTAGCCATATCTTTACCTATAGCTACGCGGGATTCTTTGATATTAACTATTACATTACCACCTGTCTTTGAAACTACTGTAACAATAGCTCCTACTACAAAGCCAAGATTCTCAAGAAAACGTCTTGTTTCTTCCTTACCACCAACTCTTGTTATTGTTGCTGTCTCACCTTCACCTATCATTGATAATGGCATAATATCACTCCTGTCTATACGTATATATGTATGTTGATAATGTTTTTCATTTATCACGTGTGTTAGTATATACTAACGTTCATTAGATGTCAATTACTTTTTTTAGATATTTTTAATATTTGTTATATTATGGCAACGAGTGTAAGTTAAGGCGGAGATTGTTGAGGGACAACTAACTTTTGCATGGCGTTTTTGTTATTATTGGCGGGTATAAATGCTATGGTGATAACGACATGTCCGATTATAGATAAGGTATTGTGCTGACTTATGATAGTAAATTTATATCAATCTAATATTATAGGTTAATTATTCATTTACAATGTATCATATTGCCAATAATATATTTTTCATTTATAAATACGCAAACTGTATTAACGAACAGACGACATAATATACGGGACGGGTCGCACGAATATAGCTTCGGACACCAGAAAACCGGAGGGCTTTTTCTAATTTTCTAAATTACACCTGATGTATATCACCTATTTAAATTCCGCCAAAGGCAGATATAAGGTATGGCAAGGCTGCCGCGAATAATGTGTAGGACACACTTGAAAGCTGGTTGTGTTAGTTCTTATACTTTCCTTCTGTATACAGCTATGCGGGTACAAGGATGTGCCCGCAAGCGAAGCCGTGCCAGGGATGGCACGTCTGAGCGGTAGCGTCCATATACAATATCTATATGGAAAGTATTAGAAATAACCGACCAGTTTTCTGGTGTCCGAAACATTATCAGCGGCAGCCTTGCCATACCTTATATCGTCCGTTCGTCAACTAATCTGCTCATTAGTCCATTCCGCAGTAATCCTGCATTATCACCTGAACCCACTAACCAGACATATATCAGCCACAATTATGCCAACGCAGCCCCAAGCTCTCTACAGCTTGCCTTTGCATCATCATCCGGTGCTTCGTTGCAGATTACAGGGTCAACTGCAAGATTAGCGCCTGCATTCTTACATCTGTCAGCCCAGTCATCCATCCATTCGCCGCTTCCCCAGCCGTATGAACCGAAAAGTGCAATCTTCTTTCCTGAAAGACTTCCTTCGCAGTCTGTAAACATAGGCTCAAATTCAGACTCCTCAAGATTTTCAGCACCCATAGCAGGGCATCCGAATGCTACTGCATCATATGTAGCAAGGTCTGCTGAACTGAACTCTGAAGCTGTAAGAGTTGTTACCTCAGCTCCCTTTGCCTTTGCTCCCTCTGCCACTTCATTTGCCATAGCCTCTGTATTACCTGTACCGCTCCAATATACAACTGCAACTTTACTCATTTTTATAAATCCTCCATATAATATTATTTAATCTGGATATATGATGTTATATATCAAATATGCCATATATGTTGAGTGAACACGCTTCGCATCACGCATTCACGGTCAACTGATTTAAAGTTCTTCCGCCTGTAAACACCTTCTGGTATACCATAGAGCATTTCTTAAAGCGTTCAAATGTACGCACACTTTCCTGCTCATTAGAATACACTTTCCATACGCCACAGCATTTACAGTTCTGTCCTTTGTTGGCGATAAATTCCTTCACATCCTCTGCCGGATATCCTAAAAACAGCCCTATTTCGTGTGGAAAACAGACACTCTCTCCAAGTCTTTTCTCAAGCCTTTTTATCGACTCATCCACATTTCTAATAGTGTATCCATAGTCCATAAGTATATTCCATACTTCATCCTTATTAAGGTCTTTGAATAAGAGGTTTCTTCTATATACATATATAAGTGCACTTGTGCCGCTGCATCTGAGAGCTTTAATATACAGTCCCTTCCTATTGAGTTCTTCATTAGCACTGTCAAGTTCAAGTATAAATGCTTCTTTATCGCTATACTTATAATTAAACAAATTCGCCGTTTTTATACCTGCCAATGTAGGCGCACACTCGCTTACTATCTGCAATTCAAGACTCTTACTCATCATCATCCTCCATCTGTCTGTTCTGATTAATACTCATGCTGCTATTATTAATACGTTTTCAAACGTCTGAACACCCGCTCTGATTTCGTACAATATCTTATATATCTACTAGCATGCCTTATTCTCAGTCATATATTCCTGAAGAACTGCATTAAGTGATGAAGCGCTGCTTGAGTGTGAACGCACAATATGTATGTCCTTGCTCTTTGCCTCTGTAACAGCACTATGTACCATTTTGTGTGAAACAGTGTTTGTAAAAAGTATCATAAGATCCGGATTACCTATCTGCTTGCTGAACCCGCTTTTTTCCTTTACAAACACTTTTGCCTTGCATCCATGCTTCTTACATATCTTTTCATATTGACATACCATGCATT
>JBNMGS010000179.1:0-4741 GCA_050872365.1 Lachnospira sp. | reverse complement strand
GTATTAACAAGCTTAATATTGTTATTAATAGCATCAAGCGGATCCTTTCCATCAGACTCTTTTAATAACTCAACAAGTGTATCTACCGTATATCTAGATGCCATATCACCAGCTTTGTGTCCACCCATTCCATCGGCAACCACAAAAAGATTAGGCAGACACCCTATATTATCAAGCTTTGCATAGACATAATCCTGATTGACGGCTCTTTCAATTCCAACATCCGTCTTTGCAAATGCATTCATCTCTCTCTCCATTCTCTTTTCAATAAGTATATGCCCTTATACTTTTAACATTACATTAATGCAATCTCATATATGCATTACATTCAGAAACATTTTAATGGTGATACTTAATTTAATGAATCTGAACAGTAGCATTTTATCATAAAACATCAAAAAAAGCGATATTTTTCAATCGCTTTTATATACATTTATAATTAGCCGACAACAACAATTACAATTTAATTATATAGCAATTATAATTTAGGTTCTATATTATAAGCTGCCATCTATATGATTCTGCCTTAACTGTCCGCAGGCACCATCTATGTCACGCCCCATTTCACGCCTTATTGTAACATTAATTCCAGCTTTTTCAAGCATTTCTTTAAACTTATGTATTGAATTTTTTTCTGACTGTTCATAATCTCTTTCCTTAATAGGATTGACAGGTATAAGATTAATATGACAGTTCATTCCATGTACAAGCTTTATAAGCTGTCTTGCACACTCCGATGAATCATTAACACCTTTTACAAGACTATACTCAAAAGATATTCTTCTGGCCGTCTGCTCCAGATAATATCTGCACGCCTGCATTATCTGTTCTATACTGTATGTATTAGCTATCGGCATCATTGTTTTTCTTAATTCATCGTTTGGTGCATGGAGCGATATAGCCAGTGTAATCTGCAGTTTAAGATCTGCTAACTGCTTTATTCTTGGCACTAGTCCACATGTAGATACTGTTATATTTCTCTGACTTATATTAAGTCCTTTTTCACTGTTGATTAATTCAAGAAACTTTACAACATTATCATAATTATCCATAGGCTCACCTGAACCCATAATAACAATGTTACTTATGCGTTCATTGTTAAGTTTCTGTATTCTATACACCTGATCTAACATCTCCGATGGTGTAAGATTTCTCACACAGCCATTAAGTGTTGAAGCACAGAACCTGCATCCCATTTTACAGCCCACCTGTGACGATATACATACAGAATTACCATGGTGATACTTCATAATGACACTTTCTATAAGATTACCATCATATAATTTAAAAAGATACTTCTTTGTTCCGTCTATCCTGGATTCCTGCACTCTTACTGGCTCCAGGCATGTATACAATGTATCTTCTTTTAGCCTGCTCTTTAATTTATCTGATATGTTAGTCATTTCATCATAACTGTCTGCAAGTTTTTCATGCATCCATGAATACAGTTGTGCCGCCCTGAATTTTTTTTCGCCAGCACCTACTATATAATCAGTTAATTCATCATAATTAAGTGACTTAATATCAACCTTATCCATACTTACCTCATTTCTTTATAAGCCTTGCCACAAAGAATCCATCATTATCTACATATTTAGATGGTAACATCTGATTATACTCACCATCCTTTACAAAACCAAGATTATTACAGATCCAGTCAGCATTATCTTCATTCTCTGCCCTATTAATAGTGCATGTGCTATACACCAGAGTTCCACCAGTTTTTACGTAACTACTTATAACCTTAAGTATATTGCGCTGAAGACTTATTATATCTTTTATCTTATCAACATTAATATTATATCTTATATCCGGCTTTCTTCCCATAATTCCAAGACCTGAACATGGAAGATCTGCGATAACTATATCAGCTTTTCCGACAAGATTTTCATCTTTTTCCAATGCATCATGCACCTGTACATCTATATAAGGTATTCCAAGTCTGTATATATTGTCATCTATTAATGAAGCTTTGTAATCGGATATATCTCTTGATATGACTTTTCCAGCCATATTATTAACAACTGAAGTTTCTATACCACTTTCTGGTATATCAGATATATCTGAATATGCCGATTCAGCCATCTTTAAAGCAGCATTTACCGACTTACCTCCCGGTGCTGCACATACATCTACTATAAAACTATCAGGTGATGGTGTTACATATTCTCCTGCTGTCATTGAACTTATATCCTGTATCTGATACAACCCCTCATTAAAACTTTCCAGTGACGTAAGGTGATCATAGCCTGATATCTCGTATGCATATGGTATACCTTTAACTGCTCTGACTATCACATTCTCTTTTTCTAATATTTTCTTTATATATCCTGTACTTCCCTTTAACGTATTACATCTGATATATGTTTTTTTATCTTTTTTCATACCAGTAAGAATATCTTCTATTTCTTCATAGGACATATATTCCTTCCACATACTTATTATCCATTCCGGCATTGAATATTTTATTGACAAATAATGTGCTGTATCTTTTTTCTTATCTGGATATGTGATATTGTCTTTATTACGTGATATATTTCTTAACACCCCATTAACAAATCCTTTAAGACCCGTAAATCCCCTTTTAGCCGCAAGCTTAACTGCTTCATTACATGAAGCCGAATCTGGTACATTCTCCATATATATAATCTGATAAACTGCCATTCTCATAATGCGTCTTATAAGCGGTTTCATCTTATTAACAGGAGTTTTAGAATACTGATTAATTATGTAATCAAGTTCTATTCTGCTTTCTATAACACCCAGCGAGAGCCTGTTTATGAATGCTCTCTGTGTTTTATCAAGGTACTGATACTTAGAAAGAGCATTGTTAATAGTTATATGGGAAAATTCCCCTTCTTTTTCAATCTCTGTAAGTATATCAAGCACTACAGCCCTTAAATTCACTTCCATATATAAAACCATGCCCTTCCACAAGTAGTACACAGACTACTTATTTTTTGTATCAATTTTACGATGTGAGTGTCAAGAGTAAGTTTTGCCAAGAATTGTGCCTTTTTCCACCTTACATCCCAGTAAAAAGGCATCCGTCCTCATCCTCTTCTTGCCTTCAAGCTGTACTTCGTTAACACTTAAATAATCTTTACCACACTTTATTATAAGTCTCTTCTTATCTACGAAGCAAACTGTCCCATTTGCTTCTTTATCAATATCCTGCTTTTTGGCAGCTTCTGGCAAGTCTGATTTGCCGACTATATCTGATATATCATTTACAACATCAGCATCCCATATTTTTAACATCTTTCCATTGTAATGTGTATATGCACTTGGCCACGGATTAAGACCTCTTATAAGGCACTCTATTTCATGTGCCGGTTTATTAAAATCAAGTTCTCCCATTGATTTCTTTAACATTTTAACATATGAACCCGAAGAATTATCCTGTGGAACTGGAGTTATAGTTTTTTCTTCAAGTCCCTTCAGTGTTTCTATAAGTAAATCTGCTCCGACTACACTTAATCTGTCGAAAAGACTTCCACCTGTTTCTTTTTTATCCAGTTTCACTTTCTTAACAAGAAGAATATCTCCAGTATCAAGGCCTTCATCCATTTTCATGGTTGTAACACCTGAATATTCACAGCCGTCTATAACCGCCCACTGTATAGGAGATGCCCCCCTGTACTTAGGAAGAAGTGAAGCATGCACATTCACACAGCCAAGGTGCGGCATATCGATTATACTTTTAGGAAGTATCTGTCCAAATGCGACTACTACAAATACATCCGCATCATATGTTCTTAGTTTTTCTACAAATTCTTCATCTCTGGCCTTTACCGGCTGTAAAACCTCTATTCCAAGCTTTACAGCTTCTTCCTTAACAGGCGAAAATACAAGTTCTTTACTTCGTCCCTTTGGCTTATCGGGCTGTGTTACAACTGCCACCACTTCATGTCCGGCTTCAACTAAAGCTTTAAGTGTCCCAACAGCAAAGTCAGGAGTACCCATAAATACAACCTTCACTATTCCTCATCCTCCGTTTCAGTATCGAAAAGTTTACCTTCAACCTTATCAACATACATTATTCCATCGAGATGATCTATCTCATGAAGAAGACATCTTGCAAGTAAATCTTCACCTTCTACAATAATTTCTTCCATATCCTCATTAAGTGCTTTAACCTTTGCATATGGTGGTCTTGTTACTACACCTGATTTGCCTGGCACACTTAGGCATCCTTCCTGTCCCGTCTGTGATCCACTTGTTTCAAGCACAACCGGGTTAATGAGTACTATAGGATCATCACCACAATCAATAACCACAAGCCTTTTTCTTACACCAACCTGTGGTGCTGCAAGTCCTACACCATTTGCTTCATACATTGTCTCAAACATATCATCTATGAGCTCCTGTATTCTAGGGGTCATTTCTGTTATTTCCTTAGCCTTTTTTCTAAGTATTTCATCACCAAGTGTTCTTATATTTCTAATTGCCATTATCATTCCTCCATTTTGTCAAATAAACTATCGCTATATTTTGTGTTTATGATGTTAATGTAAATATATTTTAACCCAACTGATGTAGTCGGGACATAAGCTTGAAGTTTTTATTATATCATAATTTACTCTTTTATCCATCCTACACTCACGAACCCGCGCTTTTGCGCTCTTTCGTCATGCTGTGCATGACTGTTCGTTCGTTAAGCCGTCCGAAAAGTAAATGGCTGCTTCGCAGCCGCTTCCTTTTCTTTTGCGCTCATTATATCATAATTCACTCTTTTATC
>JBNMGS010000178.1:0-4749 GCA_050872365.1 Lachnospira sp. | reverse complement strand
ACCTAGACCAGGTTTCGAAGGTGGTCAGATGCCATTATATAGAAGACTTCCTAAGAGAGGTTTCCAGTGCATCAATCACAAGGACATCGTAGCAATCAATGTTTCAGTTCTTGATAGATTTGAAGATGGTGCAGAAGTAACTGTTGACACACTTATCGAAGCTGGTATCGTTAAGAACCCTCGTGATGGCGTTAAGATTCTTGGTAACGGTGAGTTAACAAAGAAGCTCAATGTTAAGGCAAATGCTTTCTCTAAGTCCGCTGTAGAAAAGATCGAAGCAGCAGGCGGAAAAGCTGAGGTGATGTAATAATGTTCAAAACCTTAAGAAATGCTTTTAAGGTAAAGGAAACTAGATCGAAATTATTATATACACTTTTTGCACTGGTAGTGATCAGGCTCGGTAGCCTGATCACAGTGCCGGGCATCCAGAAAGAGGCAATTCAGGAGTATCTTAAGAATTCCCTTGGTGATTCGCTGAATATCTTCAGCTCCTTCACCGGAGGATCATTCGACCAGATGTCAATATTTGCCCTTTCAGTAACTCCATATATTACAGCAACCATCATCATTCAGCTTCTTACCATTGCCATACCTGCACTGGAAGAAATGCAGAAGGATGGAGAGGACGGTAGAAAGAAGATAACAGCTATCACAAGATTTATGACAGTAGGTCTTGCAATCCTTGAGAGTGCCGGACTTGCAGTAAGCTTTGGACAGAAGGGTTATCTTAGTAACTATAGCTTCATAACTGTAATAGAAATGATAGTGATCCTCACAGCCGGTAGTGCATTTGTAATGTGGCTGGGTGAGAGAATTACCGAACGTGGCGTTGGAAACGGTATTTCCATCATACTTTTGATAAACATCGTTTCAACAATGCCAAACGACTTTAAGAACGTATTTACAACATATACTAAGAAGTATCTGGATGAAGGCGATTACATCAGAATGACAGTTTCAGTAGTGACTGTTGTTGTTATCGTTGCATTGGTTGTTGCACTTGTATGTGCACTCCAGGGTGCTGAGAGAGAGATCCCTGTTCAGTATGCCAAGAGCGTAAGAGGAAGAAGAACCGTTGGCGGTCAGTCTTCATCAATTCCGCTTAAGGTAAATACAGCAGGCGTTATCCCTGTAATCTTTGCATCATCAATACTTTCAATACCTGCTATTATCGTGAACCTTTTCGGTATCAAGTCATCAGGTGTTGGAGCAAAGATACTCAGTGCATTAAGTCAGTCAAACTGGTTTAATAAGGCAAACTGGTGGCCAACATTAGGTCTTCTGGCATATGTATTACTTGTGTTCTTCTTCGCATATTTCTATACAGCGATTACATTCAATCCAATGGAGATCGCAAATAACATGAAGAAGGGCGGCGGCTTTATTCCGGGTATCAGACCGGGAAAGCCAACTCAGGATTATTTGAATAAGATCCTTAATTATATAATATTTATCGGAGCTGTTGGTCTTCTTATAGTAGCTGTAATTCCAATGTTCTTCAACGGATACTTCGGAATGACATTCTCATTCGGTGGTACATCTATCATCATCGTAGTAGGTGTTGTTATAGAGACAATGAAGGGTCTTGAATCACAGATGCTTCCAAGACATTATCAGGGCTTCCTGTTAGATAAATAATAATCGTACTTTGATTATAAATAAGAATGGGAGTGCACATTTTTGTGTACTTCCTATTCTTGTAATATGAAACAATCAAACAATAAAATTAATGGGAGAAGTCATGATTCATGGGGGAGGAACCATGATATCGGAGCTCCGGAGAGGATTATATATATGAAGATAATTATGTTAGGTGCACCTGGTGCAGGAAAAGGAACACAGGCTAAGATGATCGCTGCCAAGTATGGTATTCCACACATTTCAACAGGTGATATATTCAGAGCAAATATTAAGAACGGTACAGAGCTTGGTGCTAAGGCAAAAGAGTACATGGACAAGGGATTACTTGTACCGGATGAGTTAGTTGTAGACTTAGTTATAGACAGATTTAAGGCAGATGATTGCAAGAATGGTTATGTACTTGACGGATTTCCAAGAACAATACCACAGGCAGAGGCACTTGATAATGCCCTTACAGCAATCGGTGAGTCAGTAGATTACGCAATAAACGTAGAAGTTCCTGATGAGAATATCGTAAACAGAATGTCAGGAAGAAGAGCATGCGTAGGTTGTGGAGCAACATATCACATTGTTTACAATCCAACAAAGGAAGAGGGCAAGTGTGATACATGTGGTGCAGATCTTATATTAAGAGATGATGACAAGCCTGAGACAGTATTAAACAGATTAAAGGTTTATCATGAGCAGACACAGCCACTTATTAATTACTATGAAGGCAAAGGCATATTAAAAGAAGTTGATGGTACAGTAGATATGAACGAAGTATTTGCAGCTATCACAGCTATCTTAGGTGAATAATATATGTCCATTTCTATAAAGAACCCGGAAGAAATAGAGCTCATGAAGGAGGCAGGAAAGATACTTGCCATAACTCATGAGGAGATGAAGAAAGCTATAAAGCCAGGTATTACCACATATGATATAGATAAGCTGGGTGAAGAAGTGATAAGGAGCTACGGATGTACACCATCCTTCCTTAATTATTGCGGATATCCGGCTTCCATATGTGTATCCATAAATGAAGAGGTAGTACACGGAATACCTTCCAAGACCAGATATATAAAGGAAGGAGACATTGTAAGCCTTGACGCGGGAGTCATATATAAGGGATATCATTCCGATTCCGCCAGAACCTATGGTGTCGGAGAGATAAGTCCTGTGTGTACAGACCTTATAAGGGTTACAAAGCAAAGCTTCTTTGAAGCGCTTAAGGTAGCCCGGGCAGGCAATCATATAAAGGATATAGGGGTTGCAGTTGAAAAATATGTTCTGCAGCACGGATTTGATGTGGTTGTTGATCTGGTTGGCCACGGAGTAGGAAAAAATCTCCATGAAGATCCTGATGTTCCGAACTTCGCCACAAGAAGAAGAGGACCGAAGCTTAAAGCAGGAATGACCATAGCCATAGAGCCGATGGTCACTGTTGGAGATTATCATGTGAACTGGCTGGATGACGGCTGGACAGTGGTTACAGCCGATGGACTTGCAGCGGCACATTATGAGAACACCATACTCATAACAGAAAATGAGCCGGTAATATTGTCCAGGGCAGAGGGCCTGGAGTTATAGAATGAAAAATAACTTCTATATAATATGATTTTAAAATCAGGAGGATTTGAAATGTCAAAAGCAGATGTAATTGAAGTAGAAGGAAAAGTTGTTGAGAAGCTTCCAAATGCCATGTTTCAGGTAGAGCTTGAGAATGGACATAAGGTACTTGCCCATATAAGCGGAAAGCTGAGAATGAATTATATCAAGATTCTTCCAGGGGATAAAGTTACTATTGAATTATCACCATATGATCTTACAAAGGGCAGGATCGTTTGGAGAGATAAATAAAAAAACAAATAAGTCGCAAAAAACTAAAAAAGTGGCTTAAAATTTGAAAAAGTGTGCTTGCATTTTAAATCGAAAGATGTTAGAATGTCTATTCGTAGCGGACTTTTTTTGAAAGGAGAGTTTCTAATGAAGGTTAGAGCATCAGTAAAACCTATATGCGATAAGTGCAAAGTTATCAAGAGAAAGGGTATCGTTAGAGTTATCTGCGAGAATCCAAAGCACAAACAGCGTCAGGGTTAATCAAAAAAGGAACGAGGTATTTTGGATGATAGCCCATCTGTGAGAATGCCTTGTTTTTGTGCGTCAACACATATTGTGTTGAAAAAATGAAGCGGCTGGCGGCATAATCATTATATGCTGCATATTAATATAGTTTTATTATTGGAAAGTCATGAGACAGTGTATGCATTTCACCCCATTACATATGTTTTGGGATATGCTGGAGCTTGATTTGCCACACAAGAAGATTTTATACGGAGGTTAATTAGAATGGCTCGTATTTCAGGTGTTGATTTACCAAGAGAGAAGCGTGTTGAAATTGGACTTACTTATATATATGGTATCGGTTTAGTATCATCACAGCGTATTCTTAAGGAAGCAAATGTAAACCCAGATACACGTTGCGCAGACTTAACTGATGATGAAGTAAGAAGAATCAGTGAAGTTATCAATGCAACACAGGTTGTAGAGGGTGATTTACGTAGAGAAGTAGCACTTAATATTAAGCGTTTACAGGAAATTGCATGTTATCGTGGAAAGCGTCACAGACAGGGTCTCCCGGTTCGTGGACAGAAGACAAAGACAAATGCAAGAACTCGTAAGGGTCCTAAGAAGACAGTTGCAAACAAGAAGAAGTAATTATTCTATATAATATTTGAAAAACCATAGGAGGTTTTAAGTTAATGGCTAAGCAAGTTACTAAAAAAGTGGCTAAGAAGCGTGTTAGAAAAAGCGTTCAGCATGGACAGGCTCATATCCAGTCATCTTTCAATAATACAATCGTTACATTAACAGACGCTGAGGGTAATGCACTTTCATGGGCAAGTGCAGGCGGATTAGGCTTCAAGGGTTCAAAGAAGTCAACTCCATATGCTGCTCAGATGGCTGCAGAGACAGCTGCTAAGGCTGCCGCACCATACGGTTTAAAGAATGTTGATGTTATGGTAAAGGGTCCAGGATCAGGTAGAGAGGCAGCAATTCGTGCACTTTCAGCTTGTGGAATCGATGTAGTTAGTATTCAGGATGTTACACCAGTACCACACAATGGTT
>JBNMGS010000177.1:0-4777 GCA_050872365.1 Lachnospira sp. | reverse complement strand
GAATACAGGATAAGAGAGCTTCTTGACTCATCCCTTGATTTCGCAACAAGGATTATTATGGAAAGCGATCTTAGTGATGTAAGATATCTTTATAAGTATGGTGAATACGTAACAGATAATGAGATAAAGATGGCAGAACATCTTAATACATTAAGTGAAGAAGCTATACAGGATATGGCAAGGACATTTACAGAAGGTTACAGAATAGGTTTTGTACTTGGTAACAAGCCGCTTGAAAAAAAGAAAACAGTGAATATAAGATACTGCCTTGGCTTTGAAAGACTTGTGAAAGCAGAGATAGAACAGTTTGAAAAAATGGGACTTAAACCTACGATATACAGGGCAGCAGTAAACACTATCAATAAAAGAATGCATATAAAGATAGGATATTACGGAGCCAGCCCTGATAAGCAGATGGACTTTGACCATAGATTTGATAATGCACTTTATCTTGATGGGGATTTCGTTGAAAGAAAGTTAGGGGCACTTAAGAATGCGTATGAGAAGCATAAGGAATTAGCATCTGTTCATGGTGGACCAGCGGTTATGGAAGTTTTTGGTGAGACACCTTTTGAACCGGAAGATACTATAGAGTGCTGTCATCTTGATGATAAGCAGCAGAAGCTTTTGGTTAAGTATAATAATGAATCAGGAAGCATTGTTAACAGTTATATTAAGGGTGAGGAGAGAAGCTTTACTATAATAGCTTATCCATCACCACAGATAGGTGATAAGTTCCCTGAGATATTTAATGAGATAGTTAAGATAAATACTCTTGATTATGAAAAATATAAGGTTATACAGCAGAATATTATAAATGTACTTGATAAGGCTGAATATGTAGAGGTTCATGGAAAGGGAGCTAATGAAACAGACATGAAGGTTTCTGTTATGAAGGTTAATAATCCGGATAAAGAAACAGTGTTTGAAAACTGCCTTGCTGATGTTAATATTCCACTCGGCGAGGTGTTTACATCACCAGTTCTTAAGGGAACAGAAGGTGTGCTCAACGTAAGCAGCGTTTATCTTAATGATATTAAGTTTAATAATCTTAAAGTTTATTTTAAGGATGGCTTTGTAACAGATTATAGCTGTGATAACTTTGAAGATGGCATTAAGGGAAAAGCTCTTTTTAAGGAAAATGTGTTATATAACCATGATACACTCCCTATTGGTGAATTTGCCATAGGAACTAATACAACAGCATATGTTATGGCTAATAAGTATGATATCGTATACCTTCTTCCTATTCTTATAGTTGAAAAGATGGGACCACATTTTGCTATAGGTGACACATGCTATTCACGCTCAGAAGATGTAGCTGTATACAATCCTGATGGCAAGGAGATAATATCAAGGGATAATGAAATATCGCTTTATAGAAAGACACAGCCGGACAAGGCTTATTTTAACTGTCATACAGACATAACTATACCTTATGAAGAGATAGGAGATATAACAGTTGTAGGATATGATGGAGAAAGAAAAACTATAATACAGAATGGCAGATTTGTGCTGGATGGTACAGAAGAGTTGAATAAGCCATTTGATGAGAGATAATGTGGAAAATGTAATTTTATATTATTTATATTAGAGCGTTGTGCATGCAATTAATACAACCTCGTTGTTAGCAAAAACGTATCTGGAAATAAAGATAGAAATATTTACCAGTTAGTTAAATAGAAAATACAATGAGACTATATTGACAATTTTGTATAATCTAATATAATATTGTAGAGTTTGCGTTGAATGCATTATGTGAAATTATCATTTGATGACTCATAGATTTGATAGATTAACAAATGATTGTGTGTTTATTTAAGATGGGAATGTTTTTATGTACAAAATGAGTGAAGATGGCAGCGTTGTTAATGCGGGCAATATGTCAGTTGCTAAGGATGCTGATTTAAAGATGGATTTAAACCACATAAGAAAAAAAGTATATTTTGCAGTTAAAAGAGTATTTGATATATTGCTGTCTTTAATAGGAATGATTATATTAGTTCCAGTAGCGGTTGTTACTAAGATATGTTATCTGATATCAGGAGACAGAGATTCTATTTTATATAAGCAGAAAAGGATTGGTAAGAACGGAAAAGATATATATATATATAAGTTCAGAAGTATGGTATGTAATGCTGACAAAGTTCTTGAAGAATTATTAAAAAAGGAAGAGTACAGAAAAGAGTGGGAAGAAAACCAGAAGTTTGAAGATGATCCAAGAATCACAGGTATAGGAAATGTGTTAAGAAAAACATCTCTTGACGAGCTTCCTCAGTTCATTAATGTGTTAAAGGGTGATATGTCTATTATCGGACCAAGACCTTTAGTAGAAGGAGAACTTGATGCACATGATGGTGATCATAGTATATATGAGAGTGTAAAACCAGGTATAAGTGGCTGGTGGGGCGCGAATGGAAGAAGTGCTACTACTTATGAAAGAAGGCTTGAATTAGAATATTTTTATTGTAAGAATTGCGGCATATTATTAGACATCAAGTGTATATTTTTAACAATAGTAGCTGTCTTTTTCAAGAAAGGTGCTAAATAGTAAAATGAGTATAGATAAGAATATTAAAGTAATAGTTGCGGCACATAAGAAATACAGGATGCCAAATGATAAAATGTATGTTCCTATGCAGGTTGGTTCAGAAGGAAAGCCTGATATAGGTTATGTAAGAGATAATACAAAAGATAATATATCGGGGAAAAATAAGAATTTCTGTGAACTTACAGGAATGTACTGGTTATGGAAAAATGATGATTCTGATGTAAAAGGTCTTGTACATTACAGGAGATATTTTCTTGAAAAGAAATGTAAAGACAAATGGGAAGCAATAGCTTCGAAAGATTACATTGAGAATATATTAAAAGACTATGATATAATTCTTCCAAAGATGAGAAATTATTATATAGAAACCAATTATAGCCAGTATATACATGCACATCACAAGATAGATTTGGATTTAACAAGAGAGATTATTGCAAAAAAATACAGTCAGTATCTTGATGCTTATGATAAAAGCATGAAAATGACAAAAGGTCACCGTTTTAATATGATGATCATGAAAAGTAAATATTTTGATGAATATTGCCAGTGGCTGTTTGATATATTGTTTGAGCTTGAAAAAAGACTTGATATTTCAACATATTCTGATTATGATGCAAGAGTTTTTGGATTCATAAGTGAGAGACTTCTTGATGTGTGGATTTTTACTAATAATTACAAATATAAGGAATTACCAGTGGGATTTATGGAAGATGAACATTGGGGAAGAAAGATTAAAAACTTTTTGAAAAGAAAGTTTTTAAAGAAGCATAATTAATAAAGAAATTTTCAAGTGTATATAAGAATCCCTTAATAGACGATATTTCTATAAGGGGATTTTTTATTATAATGATGGATATATGTAAGAATTATGTGAATTGTAAAGCAATGCAGTAGTCATGATGCATAAGTAAGTGACGGTTTTTCTAACACTCATATCATATATTGATTGAAATTGAGTGATCGTTTAAATAGACATTAATTAAGTAGAAAGGGCAGATATGAGTGTTAATGTTTTAGTTTTTGGAATGACAGATAATCCGGGGGGAATGGAAAGCTGTGTAATGAATTATTACCGCAACATAGATAAGAATGAAGTACACTTTGATTTTCTATGTAATTGGGAACATATGGTATATGCAGATGAGGTTATGGCTAATGGTTCACGTATATATACAATTCCTAAGAGAAGTGACGATTATAAGGCATATAAAGAAAAGATGGATGAATTCTTTGAAAAGCATGCTAAGGACTATGATGTGCTGTGGTATAATACATGTACGCTTGCTAATATAGATTATCTTATATATGCTAAAAAGTATGGAATAAAGAAAAGAATAATACACTCGCACAATTCAGGTAATGAAACATCTAAGTTAAGAGGTTTGCTCCATTACATTAATAAAATGAGATTGGGTATGTATGCGACTGATTTTTGGAGCTGTTCTATGCCAGCATCAAGATATTTCTTTAGTAACAGAACTATTAATTACAAAAGACATCATATTATCAATAATGCGATACACTTACAGCATTTCCAATATGATGAAGAAAAAAGAAAAGAGCTGCGTGATAAATATAATCTTAATAATAAGAATGTTATAGGACATATAGGCAGGTTCCAGCCACAGAAAAATCAGGAGTTTCTTGTGGGAATATTTAGCAGATATCTAAAGCACGATAGCAATGCAATCCTTATGCTTATAGGACAAGGTGAGAATGAGGATAAGGTAAAACAACGTGTATCTGAACTTGGTATCAATGACAAAGTTATGTTTATGGGTGTTCGTCAGGATGTCAATGAACTGTTACAGGCGATGGATGTGTTTGTACTGCCATCTTTATTTGAAGGATTGGGGATGGTTCTTATTGAGGCTCAGGCAGCAGGACTTCCATGTGTGACTTCTAGGGATGTTGTTCCGGATATTGTAAATGTAACTGGAAATGTAAGCTTTGTTCCGCTGAATAATAATGCAGACGAGTGGGCACAGAAGATATATGATACTTTGCAGAAGACATATGAGAGGGATAAGAGTATTCCTATGTTAACAGAGGCAGGATATGATATAGCCAGAGAGACAGAAAAGTTTGCAGAGTATATAAGTGAATGAAATAACAGCAGTGTTTTACATAAAATAAATATAAGGAATATAAGGGATACAAGGTGTAATGATTAATAAATATTATATAAATATACAGCTTGATGAAATAAATAATGCAGGCTCAAAG
>JBNMGS010000176.1:0-4783 GCA_050872365.1 Lachnospira sp. | reverse complement strand
TAATAAGAAGAATATGTGTTGATATCAGGAAGAGAGGGAAGAAACATGTCAAGGCCAATAAGTGACAGTAAAAGAGAAATGATTCTTAATGGAAATCTGGTTAAAGCTATACTTACCCTGGCTATACCAGTTATGTTAAACAGCTTTATACAGTCTATGTATAATCTTACTGATACTTTCTGGTTAGGAAAGATAGGAACAACCAGCCAGGCAGCTATTACGCTTGTTTCACCTTTTCAGAATATACTTATTAACTTCGGAGCCGGAATAACAACAGCGGGTGCAATTCTTATATCACAGTACCTGGGTGCAAGGGAAGACAAGCAGGCCAATTCCATGGCCAACCATATATGCATAACATCGCTTGGTTTTTCCATCGTATGTGCATGTATATGCTGGTTATGTTCATCAGGTCTTGTAAGATGGCTTGGAGCAGAAGGTGACATATATAATTATGGACTTACATATATAAGAATAGTAGTTATGGATTTACCATTTCTTTTTATGATTAATCTGTTTTCTGCAGTAAAGCAGGCACAGGGGGATACGGTAAGGCCACTGCTTCTTAATATACTTGGTGTTTCGATTAATCTTATACTTGATCCATTGTTTTTAGTTGTATTAAAGTGGGGTATCGGTGGTGCTGCATTTGCAACACTTATAGCCAAGATTCCAAGTGCTGTTATAGGCTTTGTTGCACTTACCGGAAAGAATCAGCTTGTGCGTATCAACTTTAAGGGATTTAAGTTTGATAAAAACAAGGTTATGTCTATTTTAAAGATAGGTCTTCCTACAGCTATAGGAGGAAGTACAATGCAGTTTGGATTCCTTCTTATGACTAAGAACGTCAATGTGTATGGAGCAACTGCAATGACAGCATATGGTATAGGTAACAAGATTAACAGTATCATAACTATGCCGGCTAGTGGAATTGGTTCAGCCATATCAACCATTGTCGGCCAGAATATGGGTGCTGGTAACGTAAAAAGGACAGATAAGTCATATCATATAGCGTTAAGGATCGGTGCAATATTTCTGTTTGTGTGCGGCATGATTCTATCAAGAAGGTTTATAGCAGAGCCTATGGTCAGATTCTTTACATCTGATGAACAGGTAGTTCCACTTGCAACAGACTTTTTGTCAATCATGGCTATATGCTGCTGGACAAATGCATTCTACAATGTTACACAGGGACTGTTCCAGGGCTGTGGACATACAATGATAACTATGGCAGTTGATGCAACACGTATCTGGATATTCAGATTTCTTACGTTGTGGGTATGCTCACATGTACTTGGAATGGGAGTTGAGAGCGTGTGGTATGCAGTTGTAGTAAGTAATGCTACATCAGCATTGATACTCTACATACTTTACTGGACAGGCATCTGGAAGAAGTCAACTATTAAGATTGATAAGACAGATAATACTGCAGCTTCAAAGCCTTCCGGTACAGATGTCAAAGAAGCAGTTGGGGTTAATCAGTAGACAACAAAAGTCATTTCATGCAGGCATGAATGATTTTTTGATATTTTGACTCTTATATCATAATAATGTAATGATTGTATGAATTGTGTATTGATTCATCAATCAGATGTAAAAAAGCTTACACGATTTTATATCTTTATACCATTCCCGAAACCAGCCAATAAGTTCTGGTTCCGGGAAATTTTATGCGCAATTTGTTCGCTTGTACTTGATTTTGTACAATATGTTCTATATAATACTTGTGTATACAAAAAACTGGAGATAAAAGATATGGATTCAATTAGACTTAAGGCGAGAGCCAAGATTAATCTGGGGCTTGATGTATTAGGCAGAAGGGAGAACGGATATCACGATGTTAAGATGGTTATGCAGACTGTCGGAATATATGACAGACTTATAATCACTAAGATTCCTGAAGACGAGATTAGAATTAACATCAATCTTAAGTTTCTTCCTGTTAACGAGAATAACCTGATATACAAGGCTTATAAGCTTATGAAGGATGAGTATGGATTTAGCGGAGGTATAGATGTAGACCTCAACAAGTTCATACCGATAGCAGCAGGTATGGCAGGCGGAAGTACTGATGCTGCATCAACTATGTTTGCAATTAACAGACTTTTCGGTCTTGGTTTATCTAACGAAGAACTTATGGAACAGGGGGTTAAGATAGGAGCGGATGTTCCATACTGTATTATGAGAGGAACAGCGCTTGCAGAGGGTATAGGCGAAAAGCTTACAAGGCTGTCACCAATGCCACATTGTTTTATAGTAGTTGCCAAGCCGCCTATTAATGTTTCAACCAAGATGGTATATGAAAGTCTTGATGCTGGTGCGATAGCAAAGCATCCGGATATAGATGCGATTATAGAAGCTATCAACGAAGGAGATGTCAAGAAGGTAGCAGAGCGTATGGGAAATGTCCTTGAGGATGTTACAGTGCCTATGTATCCAGTTATAGCCAAGATTAAGAATGATATGATAAGCCAGGGTGCATATAATGCCATGATGAGTGGAAGCGGACCTACAGTGTTTGGCATATTCCCTGATGAGCAGACGGCGCTTAGTTGTAAAGCATATTTAAAGGCGCAGGAGGATGCAAGACAGGTATATATAACAGAAACATTTTAAAGAGAGCGAAAGTGTGAATTCGTGAATAAATGTAAGATAAAGAGTAAATCATAAGATAGATATACATATGGAGGATTAGAAGATGAAAGGTGAATTAAAGATGGATGTTAATGAGTACCTTCCATTAAGAGATGTTGTATTCAATACATTAAGACAGGCTATTCTTACAGGAGAGATGGAGCCAGGTGAAAGACTTATGGAGATTCAGCTTGCTAACAAGCTTGGAGTAAGCCGTACACCTATAAGAGAGGCTATTAGAAAGCTTGAGCTTGAGGGACTTGTTATTATGATTCCAAGAAAGGGTGCTGAGGTTGCCCATATAACTGTCAAAGACATGAGGGATGTCCTTGAGGTACGTTCTGCACTTGAGGAGCTTGCAGCAACACTTGCATGCAAGAATGTTACACCAGAGCATATAGAAGAGTTAAAGACGGCCAACAGAGTGTTTGAGGCAGCTATAGTATCAAAGGATGTAGTAGCAATAGTAAATGCTGATGTGGCATTTCACAATATTATATATTCAATGACAGATAACCAGAGACTTATTCAGCTTATTAACAGTCTTAGTGAACAGATGTACAGATATCGTCTTGAATATGTCAAGGATGCAAGAACACACTCTATTCTTATAAGTGAGCATAACGATATTATAAAGCAGCTTGAAGATAAGGATGTGGAGAAGGCAAAGGTTATAGTAAGACAGCATGTTAACAATCAGGAGAAGGGTATAATAAGACTGCTTAATTTTTAAATGATACGCCGTTTGACCCCAATTCATAATATAGAGTAATATAAAGAATAACGATATCATATGAACCGGTGTGATTATATGATATCGTTATTTTTGTAGAAGAGATTTTATCATTGAGTGATGTATAGACATTCATTATATGGGAATTATGTATGTGTGAGTAACATTGATGTTAATAATATTAAATACAGGGAAGTTAATGCAATGTTACAGTTATTAGAAAACAGTCAATACATAAATATATGGAGGGGTATAATGAGTGTTAATAAGTCTTTAAGATGTGAAAAAAACAATAATAATAAAAAAACTCATAGAAACAATAAGGTTGGTATTATATTTATATTATTTGCAACAATTATGCTTGTAATTGCCGGTGGCAGGTTGTATAGTGACAACAAAGAAATACAGATTCAGAAAGGAATAGCATCTAACATCATAAGGTTTCATGTAAGGGCTGAGAGTGATTCAGAGCAGGATCAGTGGATTAAGCTTAAGGTTAAGGCGGCAGTGCTTGATTATATAAGTCCGGTTCTTTCAAATTCATGTTCGGTTGACGAGTCAAGACAGATTCTGGAAAGTGAGAGTGGTAATATCCAGGAAGTGGCAGTGAATACACTTAGGAGTCTTGGAGATGAAAGTGACGTGAGTGTATACTTTGAGAACTGTTATTTTCCGATGAAAACATATGGTGACATGACATTTCCACCTGGAGAATACGAGGCATTCAGGGTTGATATAGGAGATGCTAAGGGAAAGAACTGGTGGTGTGTATTATATCCACCATTATGTTTTGTGGATGCTGTATATGGAGAAGTCCCGGAAGAGTCAAAAAAAGAGCTTAAGGGAGTTCTTACAGAGGATGAATACCGTGCAGTGTCTGGAGAAAATGTAAAGTTCAGATTCAAATATCTGAAGGTATTAAATAAGTTCCTTGAATAAATTTTTAAAGTAACATTATGGACAGGATTTATAATAAATTGAAATTAAATACGTTTGCTGGTTTGAAAAGATAAACTTATAAATGGCAGATGAAAAAGTAAAGATGGAGCAAAAATATATGAATGACAAGGTATATATTAAGATAAAAGGACTTGCGTTAGAGGAGCAGGCAGCAGATGGAAGCATCATGGAAGAGGCAGATAACATAGAAGTTATAAATGTAGGCAGATATACAAGCCGTGGTGGTAAGGAATATGTGAAATTCGAGGAAGTGTATGATGGTGCCAGCCAGAAGTCCATTAGTATTATAAAGATATCAGACGACAGTGTTGAGGTGAGCAAAAAGGGTGCAATAACAACATGCATGGAATTCGTGAAGAATAAGAAAACAATAAGTTGTTATAATACACCATATGGAAGTATTAATATCTCTATATTTACAAGTGTTTTTGAGATAAAAAGGTCAGAGGATGCAAT
>JBNMGS010000175.1:0-4798 GCA_050872365.1 Lachnospira sp. | reverse complement strand
CTTAAAACCTTAGCTGCGAGACTTAAAGCCTCGTCTGGTTCTATTGTACCATTAGTGAAAATATCAAGTGTAAGCTTATCAAAATCTGTATCCTGACCTACACGAGTATTCTGAACTGCCATATTAACTCTTTCTACTGGTGTGTAGATTGAATCGACAGCGATAACGCCTGCTGGCTGATCATCTCTCTTATTCTTCTCTGAACTTACATAACCACGACCATTAGTGATTGTAAGTTCCATTGTGAGCTTGCTGTCTGCACCATTAAGATGTGCAATAACAAGATCTGGATTGATTATTTCAATATCAGGATCAACCTGTATATCTGATGCTCTAACTACACCTTCGCCTACGAAGTCAATATGAGCTTCCTTAGGCTCAACAGAATTTCCGTTGTTCTTGATTGATAACTGCTTGATGTTCATGACGATCTCAGTAACATCTTCCTTAACACCTGGAATTGAGCTGAATTCATGAAGTACACCATCAATCTTGATACTGCTAACTGCTGTACCAACTAATGATGAAAGCATAATTCTTCTCAAAGAATTACCAAGAGTAAGTCCATAACCTCTTTCGAGAGGTTCAACGACAAATCTTCCATACTTTCCATCTTCTGACTGCTCAGTCATCTCAATCTTTGGCATCTTGAAATTAAAATCTGCATCAACCATGTATAGCCCCTCCTTTTATGGGTTTTAATAAGTTTATTCCTTCTATCCATAAGACAACAGAACACAATACAGCATCCTGTTGTCTTATATAAACATCTTTGTCCACATATAAACTGTAAACTAAGATGTCTAAAAATATCATTAATGGATTACTTAGAATATAACTCGACGATAAGCATCTCGTTTACAGGAACATCAATTGCTTCTCTTGTAGGTAAAGACTTAACTGTACCCTTAAGAGCTTCCTTGTCTGACTCTAACCACTCTGGAACTAATCTTCCGTTAGTAGCTTCAAGTACTTCCTTGTATCTGGCACAAGACTTTGACTTCTCTCTGATTTCAATAACATCTCCAGCCTTAACTAAGTATGAAGGGATGTTTACGCGCTTGCCATTAACAAGTACGTGCTTGTGATCTACGATCTGTCTTGCTTCTTTTCTTGTTCTTGCAAAACCTAATCTGAAGATAACGTTATCAAGTCTGAGCTCAAGAGTAACCATAAGGTTTTCACCAGTCATACCCTTCTGCTTCTCAGCCTTCTTATAGTAATTAAGGAAAGGCTTCTCTAATACGCCATAGATGAACTTAGCCTTCTGCTTTTCGCGAAGCTGCATACCATATTCGCTAATCTTTCTACCAGCATTCTTAGCCTTTCTGTTAGACTTTTTATCTATTCCTAAATATAAAGGATCTAAATCAAGAGATCTACATCTCTTGAGCACAGGTGTTCTATTAACTGCCATTGTAATCTTACCTCCCTAAATTAAACTCTTCTACGCTTTGGTGGACGACAACCGTTATGTGGAACTGGTGTAACATCCTTGATACTTGTAACTTCGAGACCGCAAGCTGAAAGGGCACGAATAGCTGCCTCTCTACCTGAACCTGGTCCCTTAACCATAACGTCTACAGACTTTAATCCGTGAATTAAAGCAGCCTTTGTAGCTGTTTCAGCTGCCATCTGTGCTGCATATGGAGTAGACTTCTTAGATCCTCTGAATCCGAGTCCACCTGCAGATGCCCATGATAAAGCATTACCTTCTGCATCTGTTAAAGTAACTATTGTATTATTGAAAGATGACTGGATATGTGCCTGTCCTCTTTCAACGTTCTTCTTAACACGCTTCTTTGTCACTTTTTTTGTAACTTTCTGAGCCATGATAAATAACCTCCTGTGAGTTTAACAATTATTTCTTCTTATTTGCTACTGTCTTCTTAGGTCCCTTGCAAGTTCTTGCATTAGTCTTAGTCTTCTGACCTCTTACTGGAAGGCCCTTTCTATGACGGATTCCTCTGTAGCATCCGATTTCCTTTAATCTCTTGATGTTCATGGCAACTTCTCTTCTTAAGTCACCCTCTACTAAATGCTCTGGATCAGCATCTATAACCTTAGCGATCTTAGCAACTTCTTCATCTGTTAAGTCCTTAACACGTGTATCTGGATTAACACCAGCCTCTGCAAGGATCTTAGTTGCTCTAACTCGTCCAATACCATAAACATAAGTAAGTCCGATTTCGATACGTTTTTCTCTTGGTAAGTCTACACCTGAAATACGAGCCATGTGTTCTTTAACCTCCGTTAATCAAATATATATGTTATTAATCAATTCTGTGTAGCGGTATACATACGCAGCCCGTCAGTTTCCTGCCGTCTGAAATGTGTGCGTTGCCATAACTGCTACGATTATTTATAAAATAGCAATGACCACCTTACAACTTAGCCGGGTGATTCATCACTGCAGCCGCAAAACTACATAATTTGCCTGTTATAGTGAGTAACAGTACAAACTTACAATATGTTATGACATCAACTAGTGATATTGATACCATAACGCACAAACATGAGAAGTATCCCTACTTCTCTCCAAAAGGATTAACCCTGTCTCTGCTTGTGCTTAGGGTTTTCACATATAATCATGATTCTACCCTTTCTCTTAATGACTTTGCATTTTTCACAAATTGGTTTAACTGATGATCTAACCTTCACTGCAAAAGCCTCCTTTCAGACAAGTTCGTTAGCTATTATATCATAGCCATATTTTTAAATGCAAGAAAAACTTTCAAATTTCTCTAAAAAATATTGCACAAACTTTACAATATTTTTTAGATACTTTTTGAAAGATTTTACTTTAGATGTTAATTACTTATCTCTCCAGATAATTCTTCCCTTTGTAAGGTCATATGGAGAAAGCTCAATAGTAACTTTATCTCCAGGGAGAATTCTAATGAAGTTCATTCTTAACTTTCCACTTATTGTTGCAAGAATCTGATGTCCATTCTCAAGTTCTACCTTAAAGAATGCATTTGGTAACTTCTCAACAACTTTTCCTTCGATTTCTATAACGTCTGCCTTTGACATTGATTGCCTCCTCATTTTAATCTCTAACTTAATTTCTGATTTTCTTTGTTATAATTCTTTATAGCATATTTAATATCTTCATTCGTAAATGCTACATTATTGTTAATCCTGTCTGCTATTGTATCGTCAGTTTTCTTGATTAACTGAACATGTTTTAATTTTTTCTTTTTAGGATTGTCAACTTTTTTAAGTTTCCCATCCACAAGATATACATACTCATCATCTGCATCAACAATAATATATATATTATTGTGATCATGTCCTGCCAGTGATGTGGCAAAATATCCTATATTATTATTCAATCCGTTTCCTCCATATAACCAGTATTGTCTAAATATCGCAGTCTCTATACATTTCTTGATGTAAAAATCAATATGTCAATTGATCAAAAATATACAAAATATAAAATATACTACTCAACCAGCGATAATATCTCTGGTCCGTCTTTAGTTACCAACACTGTGTTTTCATAATGGGCTGACAACGAATTGTCTATAGTTGATGCTGTCCAGCCATCATCCATCCACTTCACCTTATAGTCGCCCACTGCAACCATTGGCTCTATTGCCAGTGTCATACCCTCATATAACTTCATACCCCTTCGTGGCTGTCTGAAGTTTGGTATTTCTGGTTCTTCGTGAAGTTCTGTTCCGATACCATGACCTACAAGCTCCCTTATAACGCCATATCCGAATGACTCATTATAATCTGCAATTGCATTGGAGATTTCATATAAGTGACAACCTTCTTTAGCAAACTTTATTCCCTCAAAGAAACTCTGCCTTGTCACTTCAATCAGTTTAGCTGCTTCTTTACTTATATTGCCTACGCCATAAGTTCTTGCAGCATCTGAATGATACCCCTTATATATAACACCAGCATCAAGACTTACTATGTCACCATCCTTAAGTACTCTTGCCTTTGATGGAATACCATGTACTATCTCTTCATTTACTGATACACATATAGAGGCCGGATATCCCTGATATCCATAAAATGATGGTATACATCCGTAGCTTTTTATCATTTCATCGCCGATTTTATTAATGTGATATGTTGTCACACCAGGCTTACATTCTTTTTCCAGTTCATTAAGAACTGTTCCAAGGATTTTACCTGCTTCTCTCATTAATTCTATTTCGTGCTTTGACTTAACTGTTACAGACATAACCAGCCTACTTTCCTAAAACATTAACAATTGCATTAAATACATCATCCATTGACTGTGTACCATCAACTTCGGCTAATACACCTTTCTTTGAATAATAATCAATCAATGGCTGTGTCTGTTCATGATATACAGATAATCTGTTTTTAACAGTTTCTGGCTTATCATCATCTCTTAATATAAGCTTTTCTCCACATGTATCGCATACGCCTTCAACCTTAGGTGGGTTAAACTGGATATGGTAAGTTGCACCACAACCTACACAAGCTCTTCTTCCAGACATTCTGTTGATGATGTTTTCATCTGGAACTTCTACATTAATAGCGAAATCTACAGCTTCATTATTAGCAGCGAGTGCCTTATCAAGTGCTTCTGCCTGAGGAATTGTTCTTGGGAAACCATCTAATACATAACCGTTAGCGCAGTCAGCTTCCTTGAATCTGTCCATAATAAGATCTACAACTAATTCATCCGGAACAAGTTCTCCCTTATCCATGTATGTCTTAGCCTTCTGACCAAGTTCTGTATTATTCTTAATATTTGCTCTGAAAATATCTCCTGTTGAAATGTGAGGAATTGAATACTTCTCAGCGATTT
>JBNMGS010000174.1:0-4823 GCA_050872365.1 Lachnospira sp. | reverse complement strand
GGTGATATTGGTAAACTTGCAGCAAGGGAACTGATAGAGTGTATCAATAATCCCAAAACAGCGCTTGTGAAAAGACTGGTTGTAGGTGGAGAACTTCTTGAAGGAGAGACAGTTAAAAGGATATAAGTTTAACAGCAAGTTTAAACTTAAGGGGAACATATTTACAGAATAATTGTTTTTGAGGAGGTATTATTATGATAAAACGCAAATTAGCAGGTTTATTCTTGGCTACGACGATGATTATGGGAACGCTAGCAGGATGTGGAGATTCAGGTAGCAGTTCAACAGCAGCTAAAGTTAATACAGATGAAAGCGCTCAGGGTAAGGTGCTTAATATCTATTGCTGGAATACAGAATTCCAGGACAGATTTAAATATTTTGAGAAATCAGGAAAGCTTCCATCAGATGTAAAGGTTAATTTTGTAGTTACACCTAACGAGAATAATGCATATCAGAATGCACTTGATGCAGCATTATTAAAACAGAACGATGTACCAGCTGATGAGAAGATAGATATCTTCCTTATAGAAGCTGATTATGCATTAAAGTATGTTAACAGTGATTATACACTTGATGTTATTAATGACATTGGACTTACAAAGGAAGATGTTGCTGACCAGTATCAGTACACAAAGGATATTGTTACAGACTCTAATGGTAACCAGAAAGGTACAACATGGCAGGCAACTCCGGGACTTTTTGCTTATAGACGTTCTATAGCAAAAGATGTATTAGGAACAGATGATCCTGATAAGGTTCAGGAAGCTCTTTCTACATGGGATAAGTTCAATGCAGTAGCAGAGAAAGCAGCAGAAAAAGGCTACAAGATGCTTTCAGGATATGATGATTCATATAGAGTATTTTCTAACAATGTATCAGCTCCTTGGGTAGATTCAAATAACAAGATAGTTATTGATCCTAACATTATGAACTGGGTTGATCAGACAAAAACATTTACAGATAAAGGATATAATAATAAGACTTCTCTTTGGGATACAACATGGGCATCAGATCAGGGACCTAAAGGTAAGGTATTTGGTTTCTTCTATTCAACATGGGGCATTAACTTTACACTTCTTGGTAACTCTCTTGAGAAACCAGTAGCAGAAGGTGGTAAAGAAGAGGTTGGTAATGGTATCTATGGTGATTATGCAGTATGCCAGGGACCACAGAGTTACTACTGGGGTGGTACATGGATCTGTGCAGCAGCAGGAACAGATAATCCTAACCTTGTTAAAGATATCATGAAGACATTGACATGTGATAAAGCTACAGAGGTACAGATTACAAAGGATACACAGGATTATACTAACACAATATCAGGTATGAATGAGCTTGCAAACAGCGATTTCAAGTCAGATTTCCTTGGTGGACAGAATCATATTAAGCTTTTTGCACAGGCAGCTCCAAAGATTAATATGAAGAATATCTCAGCATATGATCAGGGACTTAATGAAGAGTTCCAGAAGGCTATGAAAGATTATTTTGATGGACACGTAACTAAAGAGCAGGCATTAGATAACTTCTATGAAAAAGCTCATGTTAAGTATCCTAACTTATCTAAGTAATAATGATTGGTGCAACATCATAGTAATAGATATATCAATTTTAATTGAATATATATGTTGAATTTTGAAAGCAGTTTTAATTAGAGCATATGCATTTAATTATAATTGAAATATAGATAATGATAAAATGCCGGTTGCCGGTAGTTAACAAGGTATGACTGGCACCGGCATTATATTGTTATCAGTCGGGTATATTAAGAAGATTGGAATACTTATATTTATTACTAGGAATTGGAGGGCGGCATGAAAAAGAAAAAATCTAAATGCGTCAGTTATGCTAAGTGGGGATATATATTTTTAATACCTTTTTTCCTTGTATATATCGTATTTCAGCTTTTTCCACTGATTTCCACTTTTTATAACAGCTTTTTTGAAAATTACAGAGTGGGACTTATGCAGATTGGTCCTAAGTTCGTTGGATTAGCCAATTATAAAGAAATATTATTTAATTCACCACTTCTGGTGTATTTAAAGAACACTTTTATTATATGGATGATGGGATTTATCCCGCAGATGATATTCTCACTTCTGTTGGCTTCATGGTTTACAGATTTGAGATTAAGATTGAAATGTACTGGCTTTTTTAAGACAGTTATATATATGCCAAACCTTATTATGGCATCAGCATTTTCGATGTTATTTTATACAATATTTTCAGATATTGGTCCAGTTAATAACCTTCTTAATGCTATGGGACTTCCTACATATAGATTTTTAGCTGAAGTTGCAGGAACAAGAGGACTTATAGCACTTATGAATTTCCTTATGTGGTTTGGTAACACAACTATAGTCCTTATGGCAGGTATTATGGGAATAGATACAGGTATATTCGAGGCTGCAAGAATAGATGGTGCGAATTCATTCCAGATATTCAGAAAGATTACATTACCAATTATTAAACCAATCATGGCTTATACACTTGTAACATCACTTATTGGTGGTATACAGATGTTTGATGTTCCACAGATCCTTACTAATGGTAATGGTAATCCTAATGATACAAGCATGACAGTTATTATGTATCTGAATAAACATTTGTATAGTAAGAATTATGGTATGGCAGGAGCATTATCAGTTATACTGTTTATTATAACAGCAATTCTTAGTGTATTCGTATTTAAATATGTCACAAAGGGAATGGTTGATTCTGGTGCAAGTACATATAAAAAGGCTAAGAAAGTGAAAGCTGATAAAACAGCAGGTAAGGGGGTATAACTATGAGTACAGTGGTTACTAAGAAGAAGTCTGATAGAAAAGACAAGGTAGTGCTGAATATTCAAAGAACATTATGTTATATTGTACTAATACTCTTAGCTTTACTTTGTCTTTTTTCATTTTACGTATTGGTTATTAATACAACGAGATCACACCCGGATATCCAAAAAGGATTTTCTTTGATACCTGGTAAGTCGTTTTTAACTAACTTAAAGAATTTGTTAGGGGATGCGAATCTTCCAGTACTTAGTGGTATGTTTAACAGCCTTGTTGTTGCTGGTGGTTCTGCTTTATTATCAGTATATTTTTCGGCATTGACAGCTTATGCTATTCATGCATACAATTTTAGATTCAAGAACCTTGCATTTACGATTATTATGATTATAATGATGGTTCCTACACAGGTATCTGCACTTGGTTTTGTGGATCAGATGAGTAAGATGAGACTTATGAATTCGTTTATTCCTCTGATTGTTCCGTCAATTGCATCACCTGTTGTATTCTTCTTTATCAAGCAGTATATGGACAGCGTTTTACCAATAGAATTGGTAGAGGCAGCAAGAATTGATGGAGCACACGAATTCAGGATATTTAACCAGATAGTTCTTCCGCTTATGAAACCAGCAATTGCAGTTCAGGCGATATTTACGTTTGTGTCATCTTGGAATAATTACTTTATTCCATCACTTATAATTAATAGAGATTCAAAGAAGACTTTGCCTATACTTATTGCACAGTTAAGAAGTGCTGATTTCTTAAAGTTTGATATGGGAAAGGTGTATATGATGCTCGGATGTGCTATTCTTCCGGTTATTATAGTGTACTTGTGCTTATCCAAGTTTATTGTAAGAGGTGTTACGTTAGGCGGTGTTAAGGGATGATACATGATGATATTTATATTACATGATGTTGGAATTGAAAGCTTATCTGTGTGCAAGCTCATGTGGGTTTAGACATTTTGATGCTGGTATCTTTTTATATTATTATAGGTTACAAGGTTACTACCTCCCTCAAAATAAATGTTTAATAAAACAGAGTCATAACATATTGTATGGCTCTGTTTTATTATGTCTTGTGGATGCTTCGGAATTAGTATTAGTTATAGCCATTTTATGATTCTGGTTCGGTGTAAGGCGGGGCACAAGATCATTCACACTATATGAGCAAGTTCATGTGGGTTCAGATCTTTTGACCCTGGTATCGTAATATAAAGATAGTAAGAAAAGTTCCGATATAATAATCAGATATCCATGGAGGGAATTATATATCTGGTATTATATATACAGAAAGGAACTTAAATGAATATAACTAATCAGACACAGACACTGCTTGATATGCTTAACAGTAGTAATGCTAACACTAAGACAAGTAAAGCAGATTCATATGTTGATATTCTTATTCAGAATAATAATCTGAGATATCAGCAGAAGATGAAAGAAGTACTTGGTACTACAGCAGGAGTATCATCTAAAGATGCATACTATGAGAAGGTCTCAGGGGCTGCGGCTAATCTTAACAAGTGCATAGAAGCACTATCAGATTCATCAATATGGAACAATGAAAGTAAGGATTATTCATCTGATAAGACATATGATGCAGTATCTAATTTCATAAGTTCGTACAACACACTTATAAGCAATATGAGTAAGGTTGGAAAAACTATTGAGAATACTTATAAGACAAAGCTTGATGAACTTACAATCAGTAATAAAGAACAGTTGGAAGCTGCAGGTATTACAGTAGAAAGTGATGGAAAGCTTAGTGTGGACATTGATAAGTTAAAGAAAGCTGATATCACAGAGGTTAAGAAAATATTTGGAAGTGATTCCGGATTTATAAAAAGTGTTAAGGAACAGTCAAGTGAGGTTAATAATGTTGTTTCACAGGCTCTTAGTATACAGAAAAGTTTATCATCTTTATATAATTCCTCATTATCAAGTGTAGATGTGTCAGAATTGCTGTATGGAACTTCTTATGACAGTAAGGGATGATAATAATGATTATTTAGTGTTAGAGGATTGCGTAAATTGCAAAGCAATG
>JBNMGS010000173.1:0-4829 GCA_050872365.1 Lachnospira sp. | reverse complement strand
TTTATATTTTACACATTCATAACATTAAATGCAATATTTATGACCTTTTGCGGCGGGTCTTAACAAATATATTTCTCTCATCCTTAACCATATGTCTGCATGAAACAGGGCACTGCGTTACACATTGTCCACATCCTATACATTCATCTGCTTTGTATATAAGTTTTTTTTCATTTTTGTCATAATATGTTGCACCAGTCGGACAGAATTTCTCACATCTGTTACAGCCTGTACATGATATACCTTCAACTTTTTCCGGTCTATAGTAAGATTTAAGCAATAGCTGTGACAATGTTCCCTTTCTGAAGCCTCCATACAAAAAGCAGCAATCAACACAACAGTTACACAATACTATTTCATCATTTGCAGAATAAGTTCCATAATGATAAAGTGTGTGTATACAGCCTTTCTGCTCAAGTTCATCAACAAGCTCAACTGCCTCTTCATAAGTTACAGCTCTTGCGACACCTGCCATAACAAGCTGTTCTGCCATTCTTCCTACAGCCATACAGGATTCTATAGGCATATCATAATCACAGCTGTTACCCTTTAACATCTCCATAGTACGACAGAAACAATTCATCACAGCAAGACTGTCCTTATTCCTGTTCAGAATCCCCATAACCTCTCCTGTTGTATATACCGCTTGTTCAGCACCTACTGGTTTTCCAACAGTTATCTTTCTTTTTCTTTCCGGAAGATTATTCCGCTTATCTGTAACAATCGCTGACATTCTTCCTTCTTCATTTTTCATATTCTTCGTATTAATGTAGTTCATATATGCCCTGACTGGCGCTACATTAAGTGATTTTAATAATTCTTCAAATTCAGCAAATTTTATGAGCAATTTCTTTCTCGTATCGTTGAGTTCTCCTGATGCATATAACTCTATCCACCCGGGAAATATAGGTGCAAGGTCATATACGCCTTTCCTGCTGCTCTCCCATATACCACCTTTATTTCTTATACTGTCAAACATAGCTTTGTATTTATAAACAACGCTATCTTTACACTCGTTTTCCAAATCAGCTTTTACATCTTCTACTTTATTATTATCTTTAAAGTAATCAATAGACACATTATGTCCTTCTTTAGCTGCCCACATGCTCATAAGCTCCTGCGGCGTATAATATCCATCCTGCATAAGAAGCATACAATCTAACTCTTCCTCAGTAAATACTATCTCAAAGCAGTCCAATATACACTGCACGAGTGGTATCGCAAACTTTGACTTTGCATTCATAATTTTACCAAGGCTTACCGCTTTATCCCTGAACTGCTTAGTCATTATTATATTAATCCTCATTTCTATACACATTTCTTTAGCATAACTGGTAATGTTGCGTGCACACTGCCACATATCCCGCCTGTGAAATACAGTATAACATTCTGATTTTTCACACAACGCCTTTTTTTGAAATCATTTTACATTCCTGCCTAATCTTGTGTATAATTAATTTTTATAAAAATGTATCTTTCTAAATAGATTTATTATTATTGTCATCTGATACACTCCCAGACTTTGCATCATCCTTACAATGTGCACGACATGATGAACAGTTACCACTGCATGTATCACCAAGCCCGCTTTCCTTGTGTTTGGTAGATACCCATAAAAATGCTACTACAACAAGAAACAGAATAACTGCTCCAAGTATTATATTTATAATTCCTGACATACTAATCCTCATTTCTACGCACATTTTTTCGAATAACAAGCTTGTATCAAGTGCGCGCTGACACAAATCCAGCATGTAAAAATTCATTTTCACACTATAATTTTCTTTTTTGTTTTAACTTTTAAGTCGTGCCCTTCCTATCTGGTCTGTTAAAGAAAGCAGCATGTTTCTTAAAAGATTGCGGCTGTCTTTATCAAGATTGGCGTACTGTTTTATAACTTCTCTTGTGCTTCTGAATCTATCAGCTGTTATATCTGACAGATTCTTTGCCCCACATGCTGATATAAGGCCAAAAAGTGTCTCAACAAACTCACATCTTTTTTCATTGTCAACACTGTTTATCCAGTTGCCAAGCGCCCTGTTTAATCTTCTGCTTTGCGCGCTCAATCTTCTTGTGGTAATAAAAGCCGGTCCAGATACCTGCCATGACATGGCATCATGCTGCATAACTCCTATCTGCGAGCTTTTCACTATTATATAATCATCATCATGCTCAAGAAGCATTCCAACTATTGAATTCTCTGGTACTATACTTCTGATATAAGGAAGCATCGACTGATATTCTTCGCTTTTAACAACTCCTATATCAAATCCCGGGCCATCATTATTGTATACACATTGAATTTTCTTTCTCACGCGCCGGTTACAATGTATAGCCGAATATATCGCAAGATTGCCTCCTTTAGAATGTCCTCCTACATATAGTCTGCCTCTTATATAGGAACAGGTATCATTAAGATACTGGACTGCGGCCTCCTGTGATGGAACAGGTGATATAAAACTCATGTTAAAATCTTCCTTCCACCCTACAATAGTATCATCTGTTCCTCTGAAAGCAACGTATGTGGACTGAGGAGTCAGTTTAATATGAAACGCACCAAACTGTTTTTCAAGTGTCTCATCAACAGTATCAACATAATCAGATAATATTACATTTTTAAATCTATTAGTTTTAGCTGCTTTTTTCAAAAGTTTTGGCGTATCTTTTATAAATGATTTATCTAAAGCCAGTTCTTCTTCTGTATGTAAATCAAAAAATAATTCTGATGCCTTTTCAAGTGTTATGCCCTTATTCATCTGCACTGACGGAACAACATCCCTGAAATCAACATATGCAAGTTCGGCAAGTATAACATTATCAACATCATTAAAGGGTGACTGTTCAAATGTCAGGTCACCACGCCATTGTAGATAATCCATTACATTTCCCATAACAATCTCCGTTTCTTACTTACAATCAATTTAACATATATATTAATTCTGTTTATTTCATGTTTTTTAATTCATTGACAAGTTCTATATCCGATGCCTGTACCTTCATATTAGCTGTAACCGGATTCTCACCTGGCTTTGTCACAGTAACTTCTATAACTGTTCCCTCCTGTATTCCAGAAGACAAACAGTAATTTAGAAATGATACAAACTTTGGATGTGTACCTGCAAACTTATTTTTTAAATTCATTAATTTCATAATAGAACCTGGATTCATCATATTTACTTCCTCACTTATATTAAATTCTTCTTGTCTTATTATTTCTTGTCTTATTATTCTATGCAACAATATATTAACATCATATATATCAGCAATAAATGTCTTTTTAACTAATCTTAATTTATCTTTTATGCTCACATTAAGGCTTATTCAATGTCTTTCATCAACTTATGAGCAGGCTCACATTGACTTTGATCTTTTGACCCTGACATAATTACATAGCAGAAAAACTACGCAGACACATGATGTAATACACTCTGATACTGGAAAACTGCTCCATACACCATTCATGCCAAACATCCTTGATAATATTATGGATATTCCTATCATTAAAACAAAACCTCTTAGTATTGATACAATAAATGATTCCTTTGCCATCTCAACAGCACTAAAATAGCCCGCTGATATTATATTAAAGCCTGCGAATAAAAATCCGATAAAATATATTCTCATGCCAGTATATGCATAACCTGCAAGCTCTACAACGCCTTCACTGTTAAACAGACTCACAATCTGGGATGTGAATACTGCAACAACTGTATAAATAACTGCAAATAATATTACCGATGTAATTATACTATATCTATATACCTTTGAAACATCCTTTTTATTGCCTTTTCCATACGATTCACTTATAAGCGGCTGCGCTCCCTGTGAAACGCCATTGAATATTGCTGTTCCTATATAAGCATAATTCGCCACAACTCCATATGCAGCAACACCTATATTACCGGTTAATGACAAAATAAGCATGTTAAACACTGTTGTCGTAACTGCAGAAGCCATCTCTCCTACGAAAGCTGCTGTTCCTAACATACAACTTTCCCACAACATTTTAAATGAAGGAATATGCCATTTAAATACAACTGTGTTTTTCTTTCCCATAAAATGTGTCATACAAACAAGTATACTGCACACTGGTGAAGCTGCCGTAGCCATAGCTGCACCAAGTAATCCAAGATGCATTGGAAACATAAATATATAATCAAACACTATGTTAAAAAGACTTCCTGATAATGTAGCCAGCATAGCCCTTGATGGATTGTTATCATTTCTTACATATGCGCTTACAATATAATTGCACATAAAAAACGGAGTAAACATAAGAAACGTTCTTGTGTATCCTATACCTATGGCTGTAATCTTATCATCCGCACCCATAATATGAAGAAGCTTATCAGGTGCAAAGATTCCTACCAGAATAAACAATATACTTAAAATACATGCACACATGATAGCATTTGAAAAATAATCATCTGCATGCCTGTCACCTTTTGCTCTTAATATCTTAAACCTTATGGCAGAACCAACTCCCATCATTGAACCAAATGCAAATATGACACTAAATACCGGAAGTACAAGATTAAGAACCGTAATTCCATCTGCGCCTGCGAATTTTGATATAAAAAATGTATCTGCAACAACATAACAGGATATTCCCAACATTCCAAATATATTCTGCGATACATATTTAGCAAATTTCTTACCTATACTCATAAACATCTCCATATAAAAATATTAAAAACTTATAATATTAAAATTTTTTATATTTCTACATTTTATCTATTAATTATTATATTGTTATGGTTGTTACCGACCGAATATCAGAAACAGAACTTCCGATATAGATCGTATAACTTCCTGCTATGACCTTCCAC
>JBNMGS010000172.1:0-4837 GCA_050872365.1 Lachnospira sp. | reverse complement strand
TAAGAGGTTTTTCAACTGCGTATTATTCACTACATCGGCTGTAGCATCAATATTCATCTCTTTTCTCTCATTATATACCTTGAATTCCAGGATAACTGCACAATCAGACTTCTTATCTTTTGGTTCTAACATAACATCATACCTTCCAAAACCACTCTCTCTGTTGGATGTGATATAATATCTGTCCCTTAGATCTACTAAAAGTCCTAATACAAAACCATGATAGAATCTTTCCGGCTGACTTCCTGATACCCTCATGCCAGTATCAAAAAAGCTGAATATCTCAAGAGAAATTCTGTTCATATATTCATTCATGGCATCAACATCGCCATAAAGCATAGCTTTTATAAAATCGTTATAATCTGGTCGTTCCTTTGCAAACCATTCTTTAACCATCTGGTCAAACATTCTTCTTGTTTCATAATTAGTTATTCTTAATTCGTACCTTGGAGCTTTATTCATCTGTTTCACATTATACCCTACATATGTTTCAACTTTCAGATAGCCACTTGCAAGCAACAGACTCCATATAGCATCCTCATTATCTGATAACTGGCTATATATAATCTGTTCATCTATCTCGCACCATATACTTTTATCGTTTAGTAAATCTTCAAACTTCTGCTTAATATCCCTGTTAGATTCCCTTATAAGTCTTCCTACCAGGCTATTAGCACTTGTATTAGCCCAATATGTAGCATACTCACGCTTATCAAGATAATTAAGAATAGACCATGGATTATATATATCTCTGCATTTGCCAAATGTGAAACCATCATACCACTGCTTTACCATCATCATGTCATAACCTAGTCCATACTCATTCAATGCAGCTGCTACCTCTTCCCTGGTAAATCCAAATATATCTGAATATTTATCAGAAGTTGTAGATACAATCTCAAGATTATTAAGATCTGAAAATATAGATTCTTTACTCACTCTTGTAATTCCGGTCATAATACCTCTTTCAAGAGCCGGATTGGTCTTAAATGTGGAATTAAACATACTTCTTGTAAATGCTGACAGCCTGTCCCAGTAGCCATTAAGATATGCCTCCTGCATAGGAGTATCATACTCATCCAGTAATATAATAACCTTTTTCCCATAAAACCTGTATAAATAATCCGACAACTGGTATATGGCCGATGTAGCCTCTGTCTCTGTCATATTTCCTGACAGCATTTTATTATAATAATCTATATCAGTTTTCAGAAATATATCTGAGTCGCACACATATGCAAACTTAATATACAGATTTCTAATTATCTCATATATCTTATCACGGGTTTCTTCAAATCCTGTTTCCTTTATTCTTGCAAACGAAATACTAATAACAGGATATGTTCCTTGAAGCTTCCTATAATTCCCATACTTCCATATATCATATCTTTCAAACAAATCTGAATGATTCGCATAGTCTATAGAGAAAAAACTCTCCACCATATTCATGGTGAGTGTCTTACCAAAACGCCTTGGACGTGTAATAAGCGTAACACTATCCATGCTGTCCCACCATTCTTTAATAAATCTGGTCTTATCTATATAAAAGCAATCATTCATAACCAAGTCACTAAAATTCTGAACACCTATGGCAACTGTTCTACTCATACACAATCTCCCTGTCAATAAAATATATAACTATGCAAAAATCATAATAATAGCTACATAGCAAAAAAGCCTTTAACTTAATTCTTCAACTTCAACCTGGCATCTTTTCCTGCAAAATGCAATTCCATAAACAATAATTCTATTACGCCCATTATTACGCAGCCGTTCATCATATCTTTTCTCATTTATCTGTGAAAGTGCTTTCTTACATGCCATATCCATCCCGGAAAATGTCAATGAATACTTCAATTCAATAATAATACCTACATCCGGATCATCTGGTTCTATTAAAATATCACAGAACCCATCACCTGACTCAACATTTGACAATATGAGCCACTCTTCCTCACTACGAAGCATTCCCAACAACATACCATGATAAAAATTCTCTTTCTGATTATCACGTGCTTTAGTATCAAGAACACTTATCGTCCTGCTTAATATCTTATTAAGCTGCATCTGGACTATATCTGCATCACCCTTAACTAATGAATTACAAAGTATCTTTACAGATTCGTTCCTATTAAGTACTGTATCTTTAAACCATTCCTGTATCTGAAAAACATAGACCTGCCTGATTTCCCTGTTAGGAATTCTCAGTCTATATATTCCCTGTTTAGGTTTACCCACCTGTGTAAGATATCCTGTTGTAAACAGCACACTCCACAGATTATCAATACTTTTATCTATCTCATCATATGTCAGTTCCTGTCTTATCATCTTTTCAATAATCTCACCAGCAACAAGATGCTCTATCTCATCTCTCGTTGTTTTATCCGCCCTGGCAATAAATCTTTTAATAAGATCATTACCACTTGTGTTAATCCAGTAAGACTGTGGTTCTGCCTCTGGTTCTGCGCATAAACGATCCACATGATTAATCACGTCCCATGGACAATACACATCTGCATCTCCAAAGCGATAACCATCATACCACTCTTTCGTCTCATCCATATGTGATTCCAGATTATAATTCGTTAAGAGTTGTCTTACTTCCTTATCTGTAAATCCAAACTGCTCATCAAAACGTGGATCTGTAATAGAAAGTACCTTAAAATTATTCAAACCCGTAAAAATACTTTCCTTTGAAACACGCAGACAACCTGTTAATACAGCAAACTGCAAAAAATCATTTGTTTTCAATGCCAATCCAAGCATTGCACGCATCAATGAAACCATCTCTTTATAGTATCCATTCTGGAAAGCCTTATCAAGTGGAACATCATATTCATCTATCAAAATAATAGTTTTAGTTTCATAATGCTTATATAAAAGTTCTGACAAAACCTGCAAAGAAGATATAAGAACGTCCTCTCCCATCACATATCTGCCATCCTGTATGACGGTCAATGCACGATAAATATCTTTATCTTCCTCTGTTAACTTATTACTTTCCAGTAAAAATGAAAATCTTCTGGCTTCCCTACCTATCAAATCACAAAGCCTGTATTTCGCATTTTCATATTGCAATCCCTCTACACTTTTTAACGAAAGAAATATCACTGGAAACTTTCCCATATACTCTTCACATATCTTTTTGTTTTGTGTAATATACAACCCATCAAATAATGTTTTATCAGTTCCAACTTCAAAGAAATAACGAAGCATACTCATATTTAACGTCTTACCAAAACGGCGTGGTCTTGTAAAAAGATTAACCTTAGCCCACTGCTCTAAAAGCTGCTCCATGAGCCTGCTCTTATCCACATAATAAAAACCCTCACGTCGTATTTCTTCAAAATTCTCTATTCCAACTGGTAATTTTAATTTTTTAGTCATATAATACCCACTCCTATAGAAAACCTATATCAATCAATAATCTCTTACTCTTTTTTCACTAAAATATGAAACTATGCAAAAATCATAATAATGATGTGAGTGTCAAAAGCAAGTTTTCCCACTCACTGATGTATCAGGATTGCTACATAGCAAAAAAGCCTTTAGAGTTATTATACTCTAAAGGCTTTATGGTTAGCAAATAAATTATCAGGTAATTTTTTAACCCATAATTATTTAATCGTTAATTTCTATAATGTTAACTTCTGTAATTTCTAGTCTTAATTCCGCTGATTGATTCTTATGTCTTCTTTAGTACCAGATTAATAATAAATAATTCAATCTGATAACTGATTTATTCCACTGTCACCGACTTAGCCAGATTTCTTGGCTTATCTACATCCAGCCCCTTCGCTACACTAACGTAATAACCAAGTAACTGAAGTGGAACTACTGCAAGTGATGCTGAGAAATGCTCATCTATCTTTGGAATGTATGTAGTAAAGTCAACTGTATCCTCAACCTCATACTTTCCATATGTTGTAAGTCCGCAAAGATATGCACCTCGGCTCTTGCACTCTACCATATTGCTTACGGTCTTTTCATAAAGCTCACTCTGTGTAAGCACACCTATAACAAGAATGTTATCCTCGATAAGGCTTATAGTTCCGTGCTTAAGTTCACCTGCTGCATATGCCTCTGAATGGATATAAGATATTTCCTTAAGCTTAAGACTTCCTTCAAGACTCACTGCATAATCAATTCCACGTCCTATAAAGAAAATATCCTTTGAATTAGCTACTTTTGCTGCAAACCACTGGAGTCTTTCCTTATCCTCGAGGATTTTTTCTATCTTTTCATGGATAGTTTCAAGTTCTGATAAAAGTCTTTCATACTCAGAAAGTTCCATCTCACCTCTCACATACGCAAACTGGAGTGCAAGACAGTATGCTGCTATAAGCTGTGTGCTGTATGCCTTTGTTGTGGCAACCGCTATCTCCGGTCCTGCAAGTGTATAAAATACATTATCAGCCTCTCTTGCTATCGAACTTCCAACCACATTTACTATACCAAGAGTCTTAAGCCCCTTATCCTTTGCAAGCCTTAATGCTGCAAGACTGTCCGCTGTTTCACCTGACTGGCTTATGACTATGACAAGTCCGTTCTTGTCAAGAAGCGGCTTTCTGTACCTGAATTCTGATGCAAGCTCAACACGTACCGGAATCTTGGCAAGATCTTCCATAACGTACTGTGCAACAACGCCGACATGATAAGCTGAACCACATGCCACTATGTATATCTGTGATATCTTCTTTATCTCCTCATCTGTAAGCTCTACCGCTGATAAGTCCAGCTTTCCATCCTTAAGAACGGAATTAAGAGTATCCTTAACTGCCTTTGGCTGCTCATGGATTTCCTTCATCATAAAATGCTCATAACCGCCCTTTTCAGC
>JBNMGS010000171.1:0-4841 GCA_050872365.1 Lachnospira sp. | reverse complement strand
GACCAGTAGGAGTAGGAAGAGCTGTAGCAACGGTAGATGGTGAGGTGGCACTGACAGCCGAACTTACATTTATGGTAGGGTAACAAAAAGGAGATGAAGCTGTGTTTAACAAGATATTGATAGCTAACAGAGGTGAAATAGCGGTAAGGATAATAAGGGCATGCAGGGAAATGGGAATACAGACTGTGGCAGTTTATTCAGAAGCAGATAAAGATGCACTTCATACACAGCTTGCAGATGAATGTGTGTGTATCGGAAAGGCAGCAGCTAAGGACAGTTACCTTAACATGGAGCGTATTCTTAGTGCCACTGTAGCAACACATGCCGACGCTATACATCCTGGATTTGGATTTTTGTCTGAAAACAGTAAGTTTGCCGCTCTGTGTGAAAAATGTAATATAGCCTTCATAGGTCCGTCATCTGATATTATAGAAAAAACAGGTAACAAACAGGAAGCAAGAAATACAATGATTGCTGCTGGAATACCAGTTATACCAGGTACCAAAGAACCGGTTATGGATGCAGCAAAAGGGTTAAAGCTTGCGGATGAAATAGGTTATCCGGTTATGATAAAGGCAGCACTTGGCGGTGGCGGAAAAGGGATGCGTGTCGTATATTCAGGTACTGACTTTAAAAGAGAGTTTGATAACGCACAGCGGGAGGCAGTTAACGGGTTTGCTGATGGCACAATGTATATAGAAAAATATATCGAAAAACCAAGACATATCGAATTCCAGATATTAGCAGATAAGTATGGAAACACAATCCAACTGGGAGAAAGAGACTGTTCAATACAAAGAAATCATCAAACGCTTGTAGAAGAAGCGCCATCTTTTGCACTAAGCGAAAAGCTAAGAAGAAAAATGGGAGCGTGCGCAGTTGCTGCAGCTAAAGCAGTTAACTATGAAAATGCGGGCACAGTTGAGTTTCTTCTTGATAAAAACGACAAATATTACTTTATGGAAGTAAATACACGTATTCAGGTCGAGCATGGTATAACTGAACTTGTTACAGGCATTGATCTTATAAAGGAACAGATAAAAATAGCATCAGGGGAACATCTTAGTATTACACAGAAGGATGTAAAGATACATGGTGCTGCAATGGAAATAAGAATAAATGCAGAGAATCCAGCTAAGAACTTCGCTCCGAATCCGGGGATGATTAAAAATATCCATATACCAGGAGGAAACGGAGTAAGGATAGATACAGCAGTTTATAGTGGTTATATCATACCTCCGTATTATGATTCTATGATAATGAAGGTTATGACATATGCAGATGATAGAAATACATGTATAGATAAGATGAGAAGTGCTCTTGGCGAGATTATCATAGATGGTATCATTACAAATACAGATTTTATGTATGATATATGTCAGAATGAAAAATTTATAAAAGGTGATGTAAGCACTGATTTTATACCAGAGGAATTCCCAGATATGTGTAATAAGTAACTGGAATGAAGATTAGTGTGAAAATAGATTTTTCACACGTAAGATTTGTGGCTGTATGAACCTGACATAAACTTGTTATGCGCAAAAAATGTGCGCAGGAATGGAGATTGTTATGGAGATAAGAGGTTTATTTAAGAAAAATATCCATGAGAATAAAACTGCCAGCGCAGATGAAAATAATATTAACATTCCAGATGGATTATATACAAAATGTCCGATATGTTCAAAGATGATATTAACAGAGGATCTATTCCTTAATAATTGTGTGTGCCCTGAATGTGGATATTATATGCGTCTTGATGCAGGAACAAGAATATCTATGGTAGTAGATAAAGATACATTTACAGAATGGGATACTGATATTAAGGAAAGCAATCCATGCGAGTGTGCAGGCTATGAGGAAAAAATCCTGGAACTTAAGAAAAAAACTAATCTGGATGAAGCTGTTATTACAGGAATAGGTGATATAAATGGCATAAGAACAGTAATAGGAGTGTGTGATACACGATTTCTTATGGGAAGCATGGGAGAGGTCGTCGGTGAGAAGCTTACACGTGCAGTAGAAAAGGCGACAGCTATGAAGCTGCCGGTTGTTATATTTACATGTTCAGGTGGTGCAAGAATGCAGGAGGGAATCGTGTCCCTTATGCAGATGGCAAAGATAAGTGCAGCACTTAAGAAACATGATCAAGCAGGTCTTTTGTATATAACAGTTCTTACAGACCCGACAACAGGGGGCGTTACAGCAAGCTTTGCCATGCTTGGAGATATCATACTTGCAGAACCGAATGCTTTAATCGGCTTTGCCGGGCCAAGGGTTATAAGACAGACCATAGGTGAGGAGCTTCCAGAAGGCTTTCAAAGATCAGAATTCCTGCTTGAGCATGGTTTTGTGGATGCGATAGTAAAAAGAGAAGAGCTTAAGAAAACACTAGGATATCTTCTTGATGTGCATAGATTAAAAAAGGAAAGCTGCGCAGATGTTCAGTTAGGGCAGGATGAATCTACTTCAAGAAGAGGTAACACGTACATTATTAAAAAATATAAGGAATATCTCGATAATATATATTCAAAGAAGATAGATATAGCAGAAGAAAAAAAGGCAGAGTCAGATAATAAGTTATATAATGATTATGGTGTATGGGAAAAGGTAGAAACGGCAAGGAGCGCTAAAAGGCCAACTGCGCTTGATTATATTGAAAGAATAACAAAGGATTTTATGGAACTTCATGGTGACAGGCGTTTTGGTGATGATAAGGCAGTCGTTGGAGGTATAGCTGTATTTGGCAGTATGCCTGTAACAGTTATAGGGCATATGAAAGGAAATACAACTAAGGAAAATATAGACAGAAACTTTGGCATGCCGAATCCGGAAGGATATCGGAAAGCGTTAAGACTTATGAAGCAGGCAGAAAAATTTAACAGACCAGTTATCTGCTTTATAGATACACCAGGGGCATATTGTGGACTTGGAGCGGAAGAACGTGGACAGGGTGAAGCAATAGCAAGAAATCTGTATGAGATGAGTAATCTTAAAGTGCCGGTACTTTCAATAGTAACGGGTGAAGGTGGCAGCGGAGGTGCACTTGCGCTAGGAGTGGCAGATGAGGTATGGATGCTGGAGAATTCCATATATTCAGTACTTTCACCAGAAGGATATGCATCGATACTGTGGAAGGATGCAAAGAAGGCCAAAGAGGCAGCAGGTGTTATGAAGCTGACAGCTAAGGATCTTTATGAGCTTGGTATAATTGAAAAGATAATTCCAGAATATCCGGTCATCGGAGAAGGCAATATTAACAGGGTGACATTATATATGAAGCGTATGATATGTGAGTTTATGCTCAAATATTGTGATATGGAAAAAGAAAGACTTGTAGAAAAACGTTATAGCAGATTCAGAAATATGTAAGAACAAAGACTTGTATTTTACATATACATGTATTCAGCACGATTGCATAGTGTTGAATTTAGGTATATAGTAAATTACAAGTTTTTTTTACTTTTGGGTATATATGATGCTGAGGTCAAAAGCCCCAAATTACAATACATGCGGATTGTTCAGTGTTGCGCACTTCAACATCTACGATTAACTTTTGTCCATGTTAAACATGTGTCACTGGCACATAGCACCTACCTGATATTTGCATATCGAGGGGTTGTCATCCCATTTTTATGCTCAATTGGGGGCGGGTCACAAGGTTTTTCACACACTTATGAGCAAGCTCATGTGGGTTCAGATCTTGTGACCCTGGTATCATAATATTAAAAAGATGTTAAAAAGCAGTAGAAAGAAGGAGAATAGAATGTCTGGAATATATAATGATGAAACTGGCAAAGCATATAAAACAAAAAAAGCTAATAGGCTGACACAGATAGGAGTTGGTCTGCTAGCAGTTATAATTGGCTTAATAATGATAGCCAGTATAACAGCACCAATGTATGTCACAAGTATTGTGAAGGATGCAGGCTTGTCAACGGCTATATCACACAGACTTATGGATACTGTGTTTGATTCACTTGGTGATAATATTGATGCACTTTCACAGATACAGGATAGTATAGAAAAATCTCAGATAGTAGATAAACTTGCACAGAAGTATACATCAGCTATGGTTAAAGGAATGCTCGATAATAAAGAGTTTAGTGAGATAGATGTGAATATAGATTCTGAGCTTGATGAACTGGCTGAACTTGCTTATAACGGGATATCTTCACGTATAAGCATGGTAGAACTGCAAAAGAATATAGTAAAAGCAGCACTTGCTCTAAGCGAAGGTTCAGCTAAAGATGCTATTAATAATTATGTAGAGGGAATATATAACAATATATATAATCGTCTGAATCTGTTGATTAAAGTATATGGTGTAATAACATCTATGACTTTTAAGATTATTATGTTTGTATTGTATGTTACTTCATTTGTTATAATCATTGTGACTAATCCGGTTAAGATAAAAGGATATACACTTCCTTGTATATTTGTAATAACGGGAGTTGTATATATGTATCTGGCAAATGTACTAGGAAACAGATATGTTGCAGCGATAAGTAACAGATATCTGGGAAGGACAGTGTTTATAGATAATCAGATTGCATATAAGGTTATGAGAGTAATGTGTATACTCGGACTTATTTCTATTGTATTATGTCTGATATGCAGCCTGATTAAGCGTAAGCTTGGTAAGAAACAGTAAAAGAGTAAGTAAGATAATAAAAGTATAATACAGATTAAGAAGTAATAAAAAATAGAATTGTATAGAAATAAAGGTACAGTATGGCTCAAAGAGTCGTATTGTACCTTTAAAAATATGTAGAATAATTTACGAGAATAATATAAAGAGTGTGAAAAATGTTGCAAATAATTAAAAAAAGTGTTAACAT
>JBNMGS010000170.1:0-4842 GCA_050872365.1 Lachnospira sp. | reverse complement strand
ATTGCTTGGGTGCGGGTTCAAGTCCCGCCGACTGCACTAAAGGCATCTACTATATGTAGATGCCTTTTTTCTTTGTACTGATTATATATGATTATTTTCTAATCCTACATTTACGAATCCGCGCTAACGCGCTAATCCGACCTGCTATGTATGACTATTCGTTCGTTAATGGTGTAGAAAAAGAAAATGTCTGATTGTGCAGCTGCTTTCTTTTTCTTTGCACTTATTATACAAAAATATAATAATCACCGTCCTGGTCTGAGAATTTCTTGTATGTTGTATGAAACACATTCTCAATTATATGTGAATTAAGACATTCATCAGGGGTTCCATGCATGACGATTTTTCTGTTGTTCATGATAATTATATTATCTGATATTCTAATGGCATCAGAAAGGTCATGGAGTACAAGAATAATCGTTTTTCCCGAGAGTTTTAGTTTATTAACCATTTCAAAGAAATTTCTTTTTCCTTCAAGGTCAAGATATGTGACGGGTTCATCCATAACAATAATCTGACTATCCTGTGCAAGTATCATGGAAAAAAATACACGCTGTCTTATTCCGCCTGATAATGTATCTGCATTGTCGTCAGAATAAGGTGTAACCTTAGTAAAATCCATTGACCGGTTTACAATATCTATATCTTTTTTTGTTTTTCTTCTTGTGAACCCAAGATAAGGAAATCTTCCATGCTCGACAAGGGTTCTTACTGGAAGTACGGGTATGATAGTACGTATTTGTGGCAGAAAAGCGACCTCTTTGGCACGTTCTTTTAGAGGAAGATTCAGAAAATCTTTGTCATTTATGTATATATTTCCTGAGGTTACCTTAGCACTTGAATTAAGACATGATAAAAGTGTTGTTTTGCCGCATCCGTTAGGTCCTATGATTGTTGTTATTTGTCCACTGTTAAAATCTATGTTGATATCTTCTAATATGTGAGTACCTGATACTGATACATTTACATGTTTATAACTAAGCATTTACTCTTCTACCTCCTTTTTTCCTAAGCAGCAAATACATAAAGAACGGTCCACCAATAAATGCCATGATTATTCCAGCAGGCAGTTCAAACGGTGCTGCAATTAAACGTCCTGCTATATCACAGATAAGCACAAATGATGCTCCAAGCAAAGCACTTGTTGGAAGCAGCAGTTTTGCATCGCTTCCAAACAGACTCCGGCATATATGAGGAACTATAAGACCTATAAAGCTTAACAGGCCGGCATAGCTGACTATAAAACCAGACATAATGCTTGAAAGAACAAGCAGTATGAAACGTGCAATATTGACATTAAGTCCTAGAGAACGGGCATAATCGTCTCCTAATGATAAAATATTAAGCGGTCTTGCAAAAAACAACGTTATAATAACAGCAATAATAACTCCAATACATGGCAGTGATATCTTGTTCATGGTAAGTCCGGAAAATGACCCCATAAGAAAGGATGTAAGATTGACAGATATATCTGCGTTGATAAGTTTAATAGTGTTTATTCCAGCATTAAGAAAAGATGATACAGTAATACCGGCAAGTACTATGGTTGTACGTGAACTGTCTGCAAAGTAAGCAAGTGCATAGATGCATAAGGTTGTTAGAAGTGCACCTATAAATGCGGCAAATGAGCCTGCATAAGCTGAATGGGGAAATAATAGCATAGACAACATTACAAAAAATCCTGCACCGGAATTAACACCTATAGTATTTGGACTTGCAAGTGCATTGTTCATGACACTCTGTAATATAACACCAGCGACAGATAATCCCATGCCGGCAATAATTGCACCAAACATTCTTGGTATTCTTATATTCATTATAAGTATATAAGTAACAGACGACTTATCGTTACCAGTAAGACACTTTATTATATCAAACGGATTCAGCCTTACGCTTCCTAACATTATACTTAAGAAAGAGGTTACAATAAGTAGAATAATAAGAAGTAGAATAGTATTTAATGAGTTTTTTTTGATTTTTGATTTCTTATGTTTATTTTTGCTGCTTTGATTTAACATTGTAATCCAATCCTTTGTGATTTTATATTGAGATGTTATTGTAAAAGTAAATTAGGATATTAACTGCTGTATATGGATAGCTGTATGATTCACAATCCATATAATCTACTTACATCAAAAAATAAAAAGCTGTTGAGTATGTGTCTGGTTCATTATATCAGCTATTTATACAGATTATCATATGGTTATTATTTAATCAATTAGTAAATAAATAGAATGGAAAATAAAAAACACATTTACATACCAAATATGTATGAATTAGGTATTGACAAAAACTGCCATAAGGATTACAATCTAATCCATATTAAACAAGTAGGTTTATAGTTTATGCGATTGGAGATGAAGATATGAGATTTAATACAGCATTACTTCACGGAGATTTTAGAGGAGATAAGAAGACAGGTGCAACACAGACACCGATATATCAGTCTAGTGCATTTGAACATGCAAGTGCTGAAACTCTTGAGAAGATATTTAATAATAAAGCACCAGGTTTTTCATATAGCAGGATAAGCAATCCTACTGTTGATTCTTTTGAGAAAAGAATGACATCACTTGAAGGTGGAATAGCAAGTGTGGCATGTGCATCAGGTATGGCAGCAATTACGAATGCTTTCACGAATATATTAAGAAGTGGTGATGAAATTGTCTGTAGTGCCAGTCTTTATGGTGGAAGTATTGATTTGTTCAGGGATTTTGAAGCTTTTGGAATTAAGACACATTATGTGGAGAACAACAATATAGAACAGTTTGAAGCTGCTACTAATGAACATACAAGATTATATTTCGCAGAGACTATAGGAAACCCAAGGCTTGATGTTACAGATATCAGATTACTGGCTGATGCAGCACATAAGGCAGGTGTTCCGCTTATAGTGGACAACACAGTTGCTACAGCATACCTTATAAAGCCAATAGAGTATGGAGCAGATATTGTAGTTAATTCAACGTCTAAATATGTAAACGGAAACAGTAATTCAATCAGCGGAGTAATAACTGATTCTGGTAATTTTAAGTGGGATAGTGTAAAATATCCTGGTATGAAAGAATTTGCAAAGTTTGGGCCTTTTGCTTATACTGCAAAGTTAAGGAATGGAATATATAGAAACACAGGAGCCTGTTTATCTCCACAGAATGCTTTCTATAATATTCTTGGTATAGAAACTCTTGGATTACGTATGGAACGTATTACAGATAACGCATTGAAGCTCGCTGAATATCTTGATACTAAATATTCTTTCCTGAATGTTAATTATCCGGGTCTTGAAAGCAGTGAATTTCATGACATTGCAGATAAAGAGCTGCATAATGGTTATGGTGGAATAATAACAATAAGAACGGGCAGCAAGGAAAATGCATTTAAGTTTATTAATGCGTTAAAGCTTCCACTTAATGTTTCTAATATAGGAGATACCAAGACACTTGTTATTCATCCTGGTTCAACTATCAGCGCACATAGTACTGAAGAGGAAAAAAAGATTGCAGGAGTGTATGATGATCTTGTAAGAATCAGTGTTGGAATAGAAGATATTGAAGATCTTATAGAAGATTTTACACAGGCAGTAGAATTCATACAGAAGTAATTATTAGAAATGTACATAAATATGTGACAACTGGCAGTCTTAATGTTACAATGGTTGCTGCAGGTGTTTAGACACTTGAGATTATTATATTTATATAGTACAAGGTAAAACGGAGGAAGATATGGCTAGTATTGATTATTCAGCACTTAAAAAAGGCGGATTCATGAGACAGAAACAGAAAGGATATTTTTCACTTAGAATTCAGGTTGTAGGTGGTAATCTTACATCTGAAAATATAAGGGCTGTTGCTGATGCTGCAGACAAATACGGCAAGGGTTATGTACATATGACATCAAGACAGGGTATTGAGATTCCTTTCATTAATTTTGATAATATTGAAGAAGTAAGGGCAGAACTTGCAGAAGGCGGAGTTAAGCCAGGTGTATGTGGACCAAGAGTAAGAACTGTTACAGCATGTCAGGGAAATGCTGTCTGTCCTAGTGGATGTATAGATTCATATGATATTGCGAAGAAACTTGATGAACATTATTTTGGAAGAGAACTTCCACATAAGTTCAAGTTTGGCGTTACAGGCTGTCAGAACAACTGTCTTAAAGCAGAAGAGAATGATATCGGTATTAAGGGTGGTCTGGATGTTACATATGTTAAAGACAAGTGTATTAATTGTGGCGTATGTGAGAAAGCATGCCGTGCTGGCGCAATAAGCTGTGCAAATAATACAGTTACTATAGACAGAACTAAATGTAACAATTGTGGCCGTTGTGTTAAGGCGTGTCCTACAGAAGCCTGGGAAGGAGAAAGTGGATTTATCGTATCATTTGGTGGACTTTTTGGTAACCATATATATAAAGGGGAACAGCTTCTCCCACTTATTAAAGACGAAGAAACACTTTTCAGAGTTACGGATGCTGCTATAGGATTTTTTGAAAAACATGCCAATCCAGGTGAAAGATTCAGACTTACATTGCAAAGATTAGGTGAGGATGAGTTCAGAAAAGAAATCAGAGCAGCTTATGAAGGCAAGTAATAAAATATGAATATATATTAATACACTTTGCCAATATAGTAAAAAAATACCTCAATTTATAAATTATGGATTGTATGTTACCACATTACGTGGTAACATATAACCTATAAACATATAAAGATACTAGGAATGTAGAGAAAAGGAAATTGAAAAATAATCCTTTTAAAAGAATTTACATTTTATACAGTAAAGAAGGGAGAAGTAAACAATGGAAATAGAAGGAATCAAAATAGATGACACTGTAGATATAACT